>NZ_CAWUDP010000275.1:0-1725 GCF_963920835.1 Scytonema sp. PCC 10023 | reverse complement strand
ACCCATGACTTTCCAAAATTTGAAAGACAGATATCCAATATACTCCTGTCGATTCCATCGCCACCTATGAAGGAGTCGAGGCGCTTTACAACAAGATTAAGGCAACTAACCGACCAGTAGATGCGATCGCTATCAACGCGGGTGTCGGTGTCGGCGGTGACTTTGCACGGGAAACTGAGCTGAAGGATGAACTCAATCTCATTAACTTGAACGTTGTATCGACTGTCCATCTCGCCAAGCGGGTAGTGAAGGACATGGTTGAGCGCGGCAAGGGTCGAATCCTCTTCACCTCGTCCATCGCCGCCCTGATGCCCGGTCCGTTCGAGGCAGTCTACGCGGCTTCCAAGGCATTTGTGCATTCTTTCTCAGAAGGACTACGCAACGAGTTGAAGGACACAGGCGTCACCGTCACCGCACTCATGCCTGGACCGACTGATACCAACTTCTTCCACCGCGCAGGTATGGACGACACCAACGTGGGCGCGAGCAAGAAGGATGACCCGGCTGATGTCGCCAAGCAGGGTTTTGAGGCACTGATGGCAGGCAAGGACGATGTCATCGCTGGCTCGCTCAAGACGAAGTTGCAGGGTAGCGTGAGCAAAATCTTGCCTGATACCGTCAATGCTGAACAGCACCGCCAGCTCAGTGAGCCAGGGTCAGCTAATAAGTAATCTGCTTTGAAGCTGCCGGATTAGCTGCACGTGGAAAACCCCGTGGCACAAGGCATTGCGTAGTATTGAGCAATGTTAAAGAACTCATAGATCCAGAGGATAAATGGCACAATTTTTTAGATGTAGCCTTTCACTTTCATAATTCAAATTGTCCAAATTAGATGCGTTTGCCCTGCTGTTTCTAATAAGAGAATTTAAAGTGAATTAAGGTTGCTGGAAATATTTGGATTTTAAAGGGGAAGCAGGAGCAGAGAGTACTAGGATGTTTCTAACGTTGCTGATGTAACGTCCTCCTGCTTTATCACCAGGCACCACTAAACGAGCAAATCCCTCATCTGTATCTGTCAAATACTCGATACTACCATCGCTTGCTTTTTTTGCATATGCAATTAGCACTTGTTTCCCTTCAAAGTTGGGGTGAATTTCACCAATAGCCACAACCGCCTCATAGCAGTCAGTGGCTTCCGCAAGAATGTACTGTCTCAGGAAAGCGTTTTTAGGATTTAGACCGGAATTACCAGGTTGAAGTCCCCCTGCTGCCTTCTCATTATTAATTAACTCCCATAGGGGAACTCCGTAGTATGTTTCTGTTCTCGGACCCGATCCTGTTTGGAAGGACACAGTCACTTCGGTCACGACTGGTGGGTCTTGTTTCTTTAAATCCTCTTGCAAATCTATGAGCTTTTGCAAGTCAAACGTTATTCGATTTTTGACCTCGCCACCCAAGCGGAATGTCTCAGACAGACCTCCTGGACACGCATTTTCTTCCCAGGGAGCACGGTTTCCTGGATCAGCTAAAGTAGGCTGCCAAAATCCCAGTATCGACAGTGTTAAGGACACAATTGCGATACGACGAGTAAAACGCATAAAACATACCTCTGTTTAATTACTCACATGAATTGTTAAAAATTCGCTTCTAGTAACAGCAAGTAATCACCTTCCTGAGTTTTCGCTTTTTGGAAGATGTTGATGTTTTCTTGAGGGCTAAAGCTATACCAAATTAAACTCAACGAATTTGTCACCAAATCCGTTGGTCTTCAGAACCGTGCATGAA
>NZ_CAWUDP010000274.1:0-1737 GCF_963920835.1 Scytonema sp. PCC 10023 | reverse complement strand
TATTACATTTGTAGTATTTGTAGCGGTAGCCACGCGCAGGATGAGCTACAAGGCGTCTTACCTTGCTAGATGATAGATATTTCATTGGAGTACCCATAAGGCTTGTTGCTGGCAAGAATTAGCGGTGCTTTTTATGGGCTGTTGGCATGAGTTCCTATGGCACGGTAGCCACCTATAGATCATGGGAAGTTAAGGACTAATAACTAGTAATCAGGAATAACCAATCCTCTTTATATATTGAGCCTGGCTACCGACGGGTGCGTAATATACGGGTACGAAGTATTGTACTGAAAGGAAATAGAGGACGATTGTATGAAATACGTAAGAAGCGATCGCGCGGAGGGAGTGGAGTTAATCAACATACCAAAAAAGAGGAATTACCTCACAGTGAGGCAATTCCTCAAAGCAACGCTACCAGCAAAAAAATAGCTAATGAATTAAATGTCAGTCACGCAACCATTGAACGTGACGCCCAATTTTCCAGAGCAGTGCAGAAGGTAGCGCAAGCGTCAGACGACCCAGTAGAAGCACGCCAGGTATTACTAAGAGATAACAAGATTACAGCCAAAGATACGGTGAAGTTAGGAGCGATCGCCGAAGCTAACCCAGTTGCAGCAAAAAACGTACTTGCCCAGGTCAAACAAGCACCAACACCTAAAGCAGTGAACGCCATTATCAGAGAGGCGCACCAACAAATGCCAAAGCCCGAAAAAGAGCTAGAAGCAAAAAAAAGATACACCGATGCTTGTTGAAGCAGAAAAAGACAGAGACGAGGTTGTTTTATCATCGGACGGGCAAAAACTGTATAGTTAGGATGAAATCAAACTAACTATGTCTAAGTGGACGATGGACGGTTCTGTAGTACGGGTAGTTAGTGTAGTAGCTGAAGCGAAGTCTGGCGAAGTGGCGGAAGTGGCGATCGCATAGGCAACTAGTGATATGATAGACTTGTAACTAGTTATAAAACAACGTAACGAGATTGTGTAATGTTCGGAGCTAATGTTCGGAGTCGCTGTGCGATCGCGGGCAAGGACAATATCTGTAACACTGCGTAGTACCTGTAGTAACAAAAACTGATAAAAACTTGACAATGGTAATGATTTATGAGTGAGAGCAAGGTCAAAGCGAGGGTTATATTAACTAGTTATGATAAGAGGGGAGATGTGTAGCAACAGGTTGTAACTAGTTATTTTAGGCATGACGAGATGGGTGAGAAGGTCGTAACTAGTTATTGCAAACATAGTGAAGTGGACGGGATGTCGTGATGAAATGCGAAGGCGTGAAAGCTGAAAGCCTTGTATAGCAAGGGTTCTGAACGTAACTAGTTATGCAAACATAAAGATGTGCATAACCAGTTATTGCAGACATAACGAGATGGGTGAGAAGGTCGTAACTAGTTATTGCAAACATAGTGAAGTGGACGGGATGTCGTGATGAAATGCGAAGGCGTGAAAGCTGAAAGCCTTGTATAGCAAGGGTTCTGAACGTAACTAGTTATGCAAACATAAAGATGTGCATAACCAGTTATTGCAGACATAACGAGATGGGTGAGAAGGTCGTAACTAGTTTAATGCAGACATGGGGATGTGGGTCAGCAGGTCGTAACTAGTTATGTCCGGTAATCTAGATTACCGGACATAACTAGTTACGACCTGCTGACCCACATCCCCATGTCTGCATTAAACTAGTTACGACCTTCTCACCCATCTCGTTATGTCTGCAATAACTGGTTATGCA
>NZ_CAWUDP010000273.1:0-1741 GCF_963920835.1 Scytonema sp. PCC 10023 | reverse complement strand
ATGTCGGGTAGGTCAGGGACATTGCTGTCCCCTTCCCCCCTCAAAACCGGACGTGCAAGTTTCCAAGCATCCGGCTTAAGCAAGTCTTATCTGTTATGGGCTTGCGAATGACACACTGTATGGAGAAGCACCAAATTCTTATAGGTATTGTTTTGGTGATTCCCATCTTTGTGGTGTAAGTCTACTGGTTCATCACTGTAGATGGATTGATTGCATACGGGACAGAGATGTTTCTGATTTTCTGCAATCTTTTGTAGACTCTTCTTCAGTGTGGTTTTCTGTTTACTGTTCCTTTTTTCCCAATATTCCTTTAATTCCGGGTCATCGGGTGAGGCATCGTGAAGAACTTTTACCCATCGTTCTATCTTTATACTTTCAGGATGGAATAGATAGGTTCCAGTTTTCTTATCCATGAAAGTCCACCTTGTGTTGGGATAGTGGGGATGGAAACCGAAATATTGGTTTATCCTCCACTTTTTGGACTTATTAGGATGATTCCTCTTTGTCCAACGGATTGCTCTGAGGATTAGGTAGTGTTCTATGTCTTGTAGTACGCTACTGGAGACCGAATATCGGTAGTAATTGCACCATCCCCGTACCAGGGGATTCAGCTTGGCTATAAGCTTTCCGATTGGTTTTCCGGCGTGTTCCAGAAAGACTTGCCGAATTCGCTTACGTATGCTAAGTACTGCTTCCTTGGACGGTGTGATTAGCGTTTTATACCCTGACTTTCGATCTATCACCTTGTAGGCACGTATATTGAATCCTAGGAAGTCAAAGCCTTCCTTAAGGTGAACAATTCGGGTTTTCTCAGGGGAGAGTTCTAACCCTCTTTGCCCTAGGAAGTTGTTAACCTTGTTCTGTGCTTCGATTGCGTTCTCTTTACTGTGGCAAAATACCAAGAAATCATCCGCATATCTAACCAGAACGGGGCTGGATTCTCTTACAAAGGTGTGGGATGACCCACTTTTGTAAGTAACCCCAATGGCTGCTTCCATTCCGTGTAAGGCGATATTCGCCAGTAACGGGCTGATTATTCCGCCTTGGGGTGTGCCTTTTGTGGTGTCATAGAATACTCCTTTTTCCATGTAGCCAGCTTTCAACCATTGGTTGATAATTTCCCTACCTGGGAAATTTCCAATGATTTTGATTAGAGAGTCATGGCTTATGTTGTCGAAACACCCTTTTATGTCCGCGTCTAGCACCCACAGTCTGCGGGAGCCTGATTTGGTAGTTAAGTATACCCGTTCGATGGCGTCGAAACAACTTCGACCGGGGCGGAATCCATAGCTTATTGGCTCAAATGTTGCTTCCCAGCACGGCTCTAATGCGTTTTTGACTATAGCTTGCTGGCATCGGTCGATAATACTAGGTATTCCAAGGGGTCTCTTTTTTCCGTTGGATTTAGGAATGTAAACTCTTCGTGCTGGAAGAGGTTTCCAAGTTTTTAGAGTGGTTAAGTACTCTATAAGCTTGACTCGCTCCCCCGGTGTGAGCGCTATATAGCGATCAACGCCTGGAGTCTCCTTTCCTTTGTTAATTTGGCAAACCTGTCTGACAGCTATCAGTAGGTTGCTGTAACTTCTTAACATTAGTTTTTGGAGATTGCGGACCAATTTCCAGTTGCCCTTGGATTTAGCCTTGAAAATTCGTTTTCTTAGATTCCTGACCATGCGATAGGTTTTCCCCCATTTAATGGAGTGCCAATCGATGACCCTGCTACTTACGGTTGTAACCATTA
>NZ_CAWUDP010000272.1:0-1812 GCF_963920835.1 Scytonema sp. PCC 10023 | reverse complement strand
CAAAACCACTTCCGCATCGGAATGAGTTTGAAAACGATATTTGGACTCCAATTGTAAGCGTAATTCTTTGTAATTATAAATTTCTCCATTACAGACTACGAACATCGTTTGCTGTTGATTCCAAATTGGTTGCTTTCCTCCTGCAACATCGATAATTGATAAGCGTCTAAATACTAGAGATAAGTGTTCGGAATCAAACAACTGCTCGTCATCTGGACCCCGAAAAGACAATTGCTCACTCATTTGGCTCAAAATATTAAGGCGTTGGGCATTCTGGTACAACGAAACTCCACTAGTTACGAAACCTGCAAATCCACACATTACTTTCCTACCCTCATGACTCGCGCGTATTAACTTAGGGCAGTGCCTGAGTGCCCAATCACACATCTTTAATAATATTTGAATTTGTTAGCGCAGCGTGCTTGTAGATTAAACCAATACAAAGCAAGTCAAAAATCAAAAGAAGATCCTTACTTTTGACTTTTGACTTCCCCAAAGGGGCGGCTAGTCATAAAATTACTAGGAATAACAAGGATAAGCACAAATGCTCACCAGGTCAATTGACACTGTAGGAGCAGTGTCAGGTATCGGAGTGCCCACAAGTGGCAGAAGTGGTAAAGAAGTTTGTCCAAGCAAATAGAGCGTTTGACGGACAATTGCATTAATGAGATATAAAAGACTTCTATATCCTGCCCTAGGGTCAACCCCACTTATGGTATCGCCTGCGTGAATCCTAATCCTATATCTCCAATCTTAATTCCCAATCTGGCCTCGGCTCCTCCGACTATCATCATCATTTCTTCTCCCGTCAACTCTTCGGCATTTCCGACTCCCCTCAACTCCGGCATTTCTGCCATGTCTGGGCCCGATTCGGCTTGGTTTTGGGGTTTAATCGCGTTCGCTTTATGAGTTTTCATCTCTTTAACACTCAACTTACTACTTAGAGTTGCATAACCCCAACTTGGGTTACTACATACATATTAATATTATTAGTGAGTCAAAAAGTACAGTTTTATTAAACACTCTTGATAGCAAGCAGGTTTTGGGAGAGTGTCGCGACTGGGCGCGTCACTTTCAGTAAATCGCAAAGTTTTTTTCAAACTTTGCACTACATCCGAGCACCCCATATCAAAGAAACACCGGAGGCGTCACCAACAAACGGCGCGACCGCGCCGGGAAGAGGAGTGATCGCGTTGATGGCAACAAGAGGATTTGCAAACTGTAGAACAGTGGATTGAGCAAGACCGTCGTGCCTATAACAGCCCTCGATTGGCACAAAAGCTGGCACAGGAACTTAATAGAAATACTTACAGGCAATGGGGAAAGCGATAAGCCCGCTTGCTTGACGCTACGCGTATCGCATTGTGCTCAGCTTAAAAGTTATGAAGTTCCTGTAGCGGAGATTGTCCTTTGAATTTACTAAAATCAACTGCTAGTCCCCGGTTCAAACAAATGTTTTTAAATACCATCATTGCCATAGCATTTAATAATATCTGTATAGTATTAATTCCCCTGACATCATTAAGATGAGCTTGCTGATACAAAGGCGCTAAGTTAGATTTGATTAAATGAAAATTCTCAAACCCGCTGAGTGCTTGATATTTTTCCTGAAACTTATCAAAAATCGCCACCAGCATTTTATACTTCATTCTCTGCCAAGAAGCTGGTTCGCCACTGTAAGATTTTTTGCGGTAAGCCAAGTTGTCGCTTAACCATTGTCTTGCCATTTCTCGGATAATTTTCTTATCCCAAAACAGAGTTTGTTGCATACTGGGTGGAATTGCCGCCAAGTATTCTACCAGACGATGATCC
>NZ_CAWUDP010000271.1:0-1835 GCF_963920835.1 Scytonema sp. PCC 10023 | reverse complement strand
TTAGGCTTTAATCTCGTTGCTCAATCTACGGCGACGGAATGTGTTTCTTAAGAGATAAGCCACAAATGTAAACCACCAAGGTGTTGCACTAGCGCCAGCTAAAACGCTTGTAACCTATGTCCTGTAGGCTTTTGAGGGTGTTGCATTGGTTAGTGGTGCTTTTGGCAGCTAGCCGCATTTGTGGGGCTTTTGTAGTACTTTAGTTAGCCGAAGTTCGGTTCTAGGGACGCACTGTCCACGCACTTTGTCTGGAAGAAAGCGGAACCTTTCTCCGTTGACTCGGCTTGCGACACGGGTATTTGTGTTGTTAATAAGGTTCCGCTTTCTTTTACAGAGACCTCGACCCCTAAAAATGTGGCAGCCTTGTATTTGTTAATCTATCGGTACCCACGAGTATTCGTTGTTTGAAGGCTGCCACATTTTTTCGTGTAAGACCCCGTGATATGACCAGTTGTAACTCAGTGGTGATAGGAGCGCGAGCACTCTCGTGTTTTTTAGAAAAGTCGTGAACAGCGATCGGTCAACAACTGGGTATAACAGGACTTAAATGCTCAAAGATGATAACTAGCTAAATGTCGATAACTGTCTAGTGCTTTTGCGATCAATATTGCTTTAAGTTTCTCTACGCTAGCTATGTCTAGCTTATAACTAGTGTAATGATGAGATTGATGCTAGCATTGCGTCACCTCCTGCGTTTATTCAACTAGACATGTACTAGATAATAACTAGCCAAGTGGAGATAACTGTCTAGTGCTTTTGCGATCAGTATTGCTTTAAGTTTCTCTACACTAGCTATGTCTAGCTTATAACTAGTGTAATGATGAGATTGATGCTACTCCCGAACCGCCAGAAGAATACCTATTTTTGAACCGTACAAGGCGCGAATTTGTGGTGTGGATGTTCCTCGCGCAACACCATGTTAATCCATAAATCTCCCACAACCTGATAGAGGAAGCGGATAATGATGAGGGGATACCGTGCTAGCAGAAGAACAAAGTCAATATTAAAAGCGAAAGCTTTACATAATTTTTGTCTGAGTACTAGTTGTGTAATTCTTACATAAACTTCTCAGAAAATATATCAATTGTATGAAGATAAGCCCTAAACTCTGATTGTCAAATTGTAGTTCTAATCAGGAGCATGAAAACCAAAAGGTTCGCACTCTCGACTATTGCGGCATTAGCTACCTTGGCTGGCACCGCAGCAAATGCACAAGCAGTCTCGCTCGTCAATCAAGCCTTAGACGTTTTCTCCTCGCCTCCACCTGGTGAACCAGTTTTCACTTTCACAGAGCTAGAAGTTACGTCAATACCATATCTTAGTCCTACTCTCACGACAGGATCTGGAACTACAGTTAGCATTAACAATAACCTGAACAACTTGGATGTTTCTGTCGGTGATATTGCGTATCGTCTGTTAAGTCCAGATGCTCAGTTTGGCACTGTTACTTCAAACCTTTACACGGTCACGCTATCTGAGAACAACAAAGTTGCAACATTCACAGGCGCGGGCGTCAACCCTGGTGAAGTGTTTCGCATTGAGCGCTCAGTCAGCGATGGATTGCCTGTCGATTTTACTGGGGAATTTTTTAGCGCCAATAAAACAAACACAGCTACAGTTCCCGAACCGACTACAATTGCAGGTCTAACACTTATAGGTGTCCTTGCTTCCTACCTCCTAGGACGCAAACAGCAAGTGCAAAGTAAATAACCCGGCGTTGCGTTATTGGGGTAACTGCACATATAGGTGAAATGTCAATTAAGGATTTTCTCTTAAGACTTGGAGTTTAGACTAGTTCGCGGTGCGAAACGGTAGAAGAAATGAACTAAAAACTT
>NZ_CAWUDP010000270.1:0-1894 GCF_963920835.1 Scytonema sp. PCC 10023 | reverse complement strand
GGGTAAGCTTTTGGCAGCATAACCCTATCTAAACTTGCGCCGTATTGTACTAGTTATACCGATGATTGACACTCCCCTGCCTAAAGGCTAGGGGATTCTTGGTTCCCTGACTCGCCGTTAGACAGCAGGCTCTCACCAAGTGCCCAAGAGGGCAAATCTCCCCAAGCGTAAGTTCCTGTGTGCCCCCACAGTACTGAGTCCTAGTCTCAAAATAATAGACATCTCCAAAAAATCTCAAAGCTTTGCTGTGACTAGCTTGTAAAGCGTAAATGCAAGCATTGCTAACTAGCTAGTCTTGACGGTGAAATAGGGATTTGAAATAGTTACTAATAATAACAGGGCAAAAATATGTAGTTATATGCATTAATTTCAATCTGAGGAGATGGGATGTATTTCTGATGGTAATATAAGTGCCCTAATTCGTAATCTTACTAGTCCACAAATTGTCAAAATTACTTGTTCATACTTTTTAGAATTTAGCCGAAATCTTTCTTGGACAACTCGGGATATTTTGACTGAACGAATTCGGTGTTCAACAAATACTCGCTTTGATGAAAACTCCTTGTTTTCTTCTTTCTGGTCAATTGTTAACTTACCATTTTTGGGTTTTTTCTTTGGAGTGTCAATTAAACCTTCTCCTTGATACCCCAAATCTCCCTTAAATTTTTGTTTTGGCTCAAATTTATCGCGATTTTCTCGAAACAAATTTATATCACTTTTTGGTCCAGGTTCTCCAGCGATAACATCAACAATATCCCTTGCATCTGGTAAAATAATTATCTGACTTTTAAATGTATGTTTACATGCCTTACCAGAGTAATACTTTTCTTGCTCTTGATTGTCTCCTGGTCTTTCCCTCACTTGTTCATAGCTGTCTACAATTAATTCATAGTCTGTGAGTATTTCTTTAATTATCTCATAGTCAGATTCGTTTTTTTTACTTGTTCAATTAAACTCGATGGTAGCAATTCCCTCAGAATTGGTAACCAATAATTAAATGTATCATTTGCTGTGGACTCACTTACTCCAAACTGAATACCAAGCAGTTGGAATGTGATCATATGTCTAAGATAGACCAAGGTTAAAATTATTTGCTCTTTAATTGATAGTTTAGGTTTACGACCACCTCCACCCGAAATAATTCTAATTTTATTTGATTCTAATAAGGCTTGTTTTTCGTGGTGTAGTCGTTCGGCATTTTGAAGTAATATTTGTAGCTCAGGATAACCCAACCCAATTAATCGTTGGGTTTATTGGGGATTCGCTTCGATGTGTTCCAGTACTGAACTCATAAAATTGGTGTAAAAATACACTATTATAGTCTTCACAAAACGCTACTATTTCGGAGATGTCTAATAAGTTTTAGATATATAATAATTAATAGTTTTTATGATGTTAGATCTGAATTGTGAGAAGAATCGTGAAAAAAAATGTAGCGTTATTATATTGCGTGTGTTTAATTATACCGATACTGTTTTATCCTTTACAAGTTAGCGCACAATCTTTTATCAACTCTGATTTTTGTAAATTAAATGAAGCACATGTCTTACAAAATAGTGATGGCGACACGTGTTTATTTTCACTTAGCGAGGATATTGCTAAAAGTATCTTAACTATAAGAAATAAAGATGAAGAAAATGATGCTAATATCAATATTCAATATCCGGTGAATTTTATATGTGAATATTTTGCCCTCAGGATAGTGCCTAATGATAAAAAAGATATTAATTGTATAAGGCAAAATATTTCTAACGCATCTATACTAACTAGATTCACTATTATTAACAGGTCTACTGCTGTAGAAGTTACTATGAATACATTAGATCCTGAAGACAAACCTCCTGAAGACAAACCTCCTGAAGACAAACCTCCTGAAGACAAACCTCCTGAAGAC
>NZ_CAWUDP010000269.1:0-1959 GCF_963920835.1 Scytonema sp. PCC 10023 | reverse complement strand
GTATTGAAATAAGTTGCATAAAGTATTAGCAAACATTAGCAAGCAATAGCAGATGTGCTAGACTGGGTTCATGGAAACATAAAATTGCCATGAAGCTATCGGAGTATGCGAAAAAATTAGGGGTTTCGTACCACACTGTTTGGAGGTTGTGGAAGCAGGGTCAGTTAGATGCTTATCAACTGCCAACAGGAACAGTGATTGTTAGAGATGGGGAGCAAAATCCGCAACTTGTCCATGAGATTGCCTGTATCTATGCCAGAGTTTCCAGTTCGGAAAATAAAGATAATCTCAAAAGACAAGCGGATAGATTAGTCCAGTACTCTACCGCTCGTGGATATGGAATCTACAAAGTTGTTGAAGAAGTAGGATCAGGTCTAAACGATAATCGCCAGAAATTAATATCAGTACTTAACGACAAAAAATTCAATGTTCTAGTTGTAGAACACAAAGACCGTCTGACAAGGTTTGGTGCGAATTACATACAGGTTTTACTGACACAGACAGGTAGAAGATTAGAAGTTGTTAACGATGCAGCGAATGATAAAGAAGATTTGATGTCAGATTTTGCTGCTGTCATAACCTCATTTTGTTCCCGTCTTTATGGTTTACGTAGAGCCAAAAGAAAAACGGAAAAGCTAATTGCCGAATTACAGAGTAATTCAGAGGAGTCATGCAATTAGCTGAAAAACATATTATTAAGTCTAGTCATCGATTCTTTGAAGAAATAGACGCGCTATCTTTTGCTTCTAAGAATCTTTACAACGCAGCTAACTACATTATTAGACAAAATTACATCTTTGGTTGGGGGTATCTAAATTACAACAAAATGCATTCGTTAATGAAAACTCATGAAACTTACAGAGACTTGCCAAGCAAGGTAAGCCAACAGATTCTCATGGTTTTAGACCGGAATTGGAAATCATTTTTTGCTTCTGTGCAAGAATACAAGTCACACCCGGATAAGTTCAAAGCATCTCCAGCGATGCCTAAGTACAAAGATAAGGCGAAAGGGCGCAATCTCTTAGTTTACACGATTCAAGCAATTAGCAAGCCGGGACTGGTGAGCGGAAGAGTTAAACTTTCTGGAACCAATATTGATTTTCCAACACAGGTCGCAAATCATGTCTGTCAGGTCAGGATAGTTCCGAAATGTGACTGTTATGTCATCGAGGTAATTTATGAGCAACAGGAGTCCACCCCAGTTAATTCTGATGCCTGTGCAGCTATTGATTTAGGGTTAAATAACTTAGCAACGTTAACATCAAATCAAAAGGGATTTGTCCCTCTCTTGATTAACGGACGACCGCTCAAAAGTATTAATCAGTTCTTCAATAAACGCAAAGCGGCACTGCAATCTAAGTTAAGTAGAAAACGCCAAACATCTGTGCGAATTCAAAGATTAACCAGAAAAAGAAATCTCCAGATTGACAATTACTTGCATAACAGCAGCCGATTTCTAGTAGACCACTTGGTTGAAAAGCAAATTGGAACGTTGGTAATTGGTAAGAACGATCTGTGGAAACAGGAAATTAATCTCGGAAAGCGAAACAACCAAAACTTTGTTACTGTGCCATATTGCCGTTTTATAGAAATGCTGACCTATAAGTGTCAATTGGCAGGAATAATGGTAGTTGTGACTGAGGAATCTTACACATCTAAGAGCAGCTTTCTAGATTTTGACCCAATTCCTACTTATGGTCAACTTTTTGATTCACCCTCTTTTAGTGGCAAAAGAATCAGCCGAGGACTGTACAGGACTTCTGCAAATCGGTTCATAAACAGCGATGTCAACGGCTCGTACAATATCTTAAGAAAAGCAATCCCAAATGCATTTGCAGATGGGATAGGGAGCTGCGTAGTTCAGCCAAGGCGGGTCACACCCAATAAAGTGAAGGCGAAGGGGAAATCTGAAATGGTTTCCAAGGCTATGTAATATTTGCCTATACTTTCACCAACTAT
>NZ_CAWUDP010000268.1:0-1966 GCF_963920835.1 Scytonema sp. PCC 10023 | reverse complement strand
TAGGCTTTAATCTCGTTGCTCAATCTACGGCGACGGAATGTGTTTCTTAAGAGGTGAGGCGCAGGCAATCTCCATCAGCGAACTTTCACTTGCGGATCGGGAGGTCTGGGCAGAAGTGTAAACTTGCCCAGTACGACTTTGCGTGTATGGATGCGCTCCAACTGCATAAGTCATTGTTGCTGCACCTAAAACCCTTAAGGGTAAGCATTGCGCCCCAACCTCATGGAAGGGGCTTTTTTGGCAAGAAAGCGATCGCGCTTCTGTTCACTCCTATTACCTTCCCTGCCGCAATCGATCGACAACAGAATCAATAGCAGCAGACTCCTGATAGCCATTTGCTGCCAGCGCTGCTTTCATCTCTCGAATTATCCTTGCCTTCTCATGCCGAAGCATCGAGATTTTGAGATTTTCCGCAGTAAAAGCTTCCCGTAAGCATCCTTCCAATCGCTTGTAATCCTTCTCGGCAGCCCATCCGATAGCATCGGCTACAAGCGGTAATAAATCGCGTTTTTGTGCTTCCTCTTTACTCCAGGTCATGATGAACCTCCTATAGTTCGTTTGTCAAGCTAAATCTTGGAATTTTTTCAAAAAATTCTTGAGCTTAGAGCTTATGCCCAGCGATCGCTTTAACTGAATCATTGATTGCGATCGCATCCCATGCTTATAGCTGTTAGCACGGCTAATACTCTTCCCCTGATCACTCGTTGGTCCCGTGGCACTCTTCCACGGTTTCCAACGCTGAATCGCTTGCGATTGCCTCAGTCTGGCTTCGGCTGTCCATCGTGGCATATTTTGTCGCCTCCAGTTGATCTCTAAGTTCTTCCTGCTCCACCTGTAACTGATTTAACTGGCGATTTACGTAGTTTTTGATGAATTGGGTCGGTTTCTTGGGATTTTTCATGTCGTGCAGGAGTTCCAGACAGCGACGCATCTCGACTTGACATTTTAAGGAAAGGGCGGCAAGTTCCCCTGGAATTTGAGGCAAGGCATCCAGTACCTGTGTGGAATCATATGCGGCAAGCGCTTTTTTCATGAAATGACACGCAAGCACGTTCAACGATGCAATCTGCCCGTGCAGAATCAGTTCAAGTTCTTGCTCGCTGCCACTATTTAGACGTTCAAATAGCCCGTCGATTATAGCTGTCAAGCTTTCTGAATCATTCTGGACGCCACCAACCCGCGCCATTAACTGCGCCTGAGCCATGCCGGGTGTGGTGAAAGATTTCAAATACTTTTTATCTTTCTTTTTGGGTGTGGGCGGTGACTCAGCGACCTGCTGTACGGCTTGGCGCTGTGCGGCTTGTTTCGCTAGTGTGTTGATTTTTCCCGCTAAATCGTCAACCATATTTAAGAGAGTACGTTTGAACTACCTACACTATATTAGGTAGTTCATGCTCCTCGTCAAACAGACTTGATATTCATCACTGCACAGAAATTCCTACCCTCTTCCAAACAGAAGTTGAGCAATGCTGCCTCTCCTGCATCAGCGAAGGGAATCTTGTTTTGATAGGCTTTTTTAATAGCACTCCAGTCCGACACCAAATCCACATCCAGTACTTTCCACCATTCGATGGGTTGCAAATTGTAGAACCCACGCCCAAACTCACGCCGCATCATCTCCCCCTGCCACGCGTCAGGAGCGCCAGGGCGGATTTGACTCAAGAACTTCTTAAACACTTCCTGATCGGCGAACTTTTGGTTTTCACTAACTCCTTTACCTCGTCGAAAAACAGCATCGCGATACCAGTGCGATGGGGGCATATAGTTATACTTGCGCCAAAACAACCAGCTTACCCGTCCAATGTCGCGATTGGCTTTGAATGCTTTTTGTAATTGCGATCTTAGATAGCTACACTGTTTCTTCTGGTCATCGGTCAAGATTTCACCAAAGATATAATCTCCCCCTAATTCGGGGTTATGCCGAAATACGTGGCAAATGGGACACGTTGTAAAGTTTTGTAAAGAT
>NZ_CAWUDP010000267.1:0-1988 GCF_963920835.1 Scytonema sp. PCC 10023 | reverse complement strand
TCAGCTAGATCAGCAGGAGCCTCACGCCAGAATCTCTGATTTGGCGTGAGAGGAATGCGCGTGAGTCGGAGCGAAGCGGAGACGAACAATCTCCCATGCTGCTAGTCGGGAGCATTCTGATTTTCAATGTACTGCCGTAGCGTAGAGATTGTAACGCCACCACAAGAGGCAATGAAGTACGAGCTATTCCACAGAACATCTTTCCAGTAAAACTGGTCAACCCGTTCTTGAAATTCATTCCGCAATCTGCGACTGGTAACAGTTTTGAGATTATTAATGAATTTGGTTAACTCCATTTGCGGAAAGTATTGAAACAACAGGTGAACGTGGTCTTCCTCGCCGTTGAATTCAATTAATTTGCACTCCCATTTTTGGCAAAGGTCTTCAACAATTTCACCCAGTCGTTGCAGCATTTCTGCATTGAATACTTTCCGGCGATATTTGGACGTGAGAACTAAGTGAGCTTTCATATCGCTTACTGATCTTCCCTTTGAAACAAAGTCATCTTTCATGGCAATAGTTCTAGGAAATACGTTATACTTAGCGTAGGCCAAAGCGCTATCACCAAGTTTGGTGGATGAAATACACTTACCAGTACAAAGCACTTCCAACTACAGAACAGAAGCTAGAGGTAAATCTCTGGCTTCGGATTTGCCAGTACTGGTACAACCGTCAACTCGGAGATCGTTTCGAGTGGTGGGAGATGAATCGTTCACCCATTAATGCTTGCCCGTTGGTTTGCCATCTCCCAGAGTTACGCGATAAGCCGAACTTCTACAGCCAGAAAAAGTATCTGCCAGGACTCAAGAAAGAGTCGGTAATGGTGGAATGGTCGGGTGAGGAGTTGGATTTCTCGCAAGTTCCTGCGAATACACTGCAAGAAGTCTGTAAGCGAGTTGATAAAGCATTTGAACGATTCATTTCTGGTGATTCCAACGGGAAACGGAGCGGAAAACCTCGATTCAAATCTCAATCTCGCTATCGTTCATTGGTGATTGAAGGTGCTGGATTAGAATTGCATTCCTGTTCGATTGGTGGCAAATATTTGTATGTCAAAGTGCCGAAAATCGGGCTGGTCAAAATCCGCTCACACCGACATTTACCGAATGGTGTAATTCTGAAACAGTTGCAGTTCATCAAGAAAAATGATGGCTGGTTTGTGAATCTCAAGCTTGATGATCCAACCGTTCCAACGGTAACGCCTGATGTGGTTTTGCCCACTTGGGAAAATTCGCTGGCGATGGATGCAGTGCTGAATGAAGATGTTTATCTCGCGACTTCTGAAGGTGTGAAACTGCCATCACTCAAAGCACTGAGGAAGAATCAAAATAAGCTTACTCGTGTTTCTCGCAAAAAGAACGCACGCTCCCTTGGTTCGTCATCACGTCGCAAGCTGGCAAAGCGAGAAGGGAAGCAGCATCAACGAATTGCCAGATCCAGAAAAGATTTCCAATACAAAACGGCTCACAACCTTGTGAGAACCGGGAAGAAAGTGTTCTTTCATGAAGACCTCAATCTCAAAGGTCTAACGAAACGCAATGCGCCCAAACAGGATGAATCGGGTGTTTATCTTCCAAACGGACAATCTGCCAAGTCGGGATTAAATCTCTCCTGGGCAGATGCCGCATTCGCTCAATTCTTCCAAATCCTTGGACACATAGCTGCAAAAGCTGGGGCTGTAGTGATTGCGAAGAATCCTGCTTATACGTCTCAATTACTCGCGTACCGTGATGACGTGATTTTTACCGATTGCAACATTCGCGAGTATTGGGACGCAACAGAATCGCTGATGGTTGATAGAGATATCAACGCTGCTATCAATCTAAAGCGCGTGGGGCTGGACGTATTCCCCACGATAAAACGCCGTAAAGGTGAAATCGTAATCGTTGGCTCGATTACTGATGATACCTCCAAGGAAGTTCTACGCATTCTTCGCAATGCCTGAGAAGCCTACACCATACCCGTTAGGGTTGGTGTAGGAGCGTCAC
>NZ_CAWUDP010000266.1:0-2042 GCF_963920835.1 Scytonema sp. PCC 10023 | reverse complement strand
ATTCATCAAGTTTTTAGTTCATTTCTTCTACCGTTTCGCACCGCGAACTAGACTATTGTCAACGCTCCTAGGGGGGTAAGGGGGTCACGGGTGTAAGGGTGTAGGGAACCCCATCAATGAATTGAGGGGTTTACAGAGATGGATGCTGCGCTCTTAACTGCGCCATTAATAAATTAAGGGGCTTGAGTCCTTCTAGTTCCGGCGGCTGTTTCAAAAGAAAATAGAACTATGAACCCCTACACCCCTACACTCCTATACCCCTACACCCGCGCGTTTTGGTCAATACCACAAGCCTTTGCCATCGCAAGATGTACTTCAAGATGGTATTTTTTATGAGTAACCAAGTTTTTCCAGAGCCAGATAGCCAATGGCGCAACATCAAAAAGGGAACTATCTACAAAGTTTGGATGGTAGCAACTGATGTCGATTCGGGAGCCCGCGATTGCCCGTTCGCGCAGCGTGTCCTTTTGGACTCAGGGCAGTGCGGGACGCAATCGCCCGTATGCGCAAAGCGCAGGCACTCTCGCCGCGCAGCGTGTCCTTTTGGACTCAGGGCAGTGCGGGATGCGATTGCCCGTTCGCGCAGCGTGTCCTTTTGGACTCAGGGCAGTGCGGGACGCGATCGCCATTTGTGATTCATCAAATAATTACGCTGACAAAGATTTCAGCAAATATGTTTACTGTGTGTTGCTCAGAAACTGTCACTCCGAGGGAAGGTTTGTAGCCTGTCCTTCGACCCAAATCAATGGTTTTTGCAGTGGTGACATGGTGTACAAACATACGCGCTCGCCTGGGCACGACCTCTCAATCTGTGGCATGAGAAGTTTGAGCTAGTGGATTCTTAGAGGAAGACTTTTGTCAATTGCGCTTATTCGCGTTTCGGGAACAATCTTTATAGATATAGATTTCGTGGCAATAAATGAAATTGATTCTTAGAGGAAAATGTAGCACCAATTATGGGGAATCCCATATCGGCAAGAAAATAAATATCTGGCACATATGAACCCTGACCGCCTAGGAAATGACAAATTAGATTATTAATGAAACCACTGTAGTCAAAGAGTTAAGGCTGAAATTTAACTACTGCTCGGTTTAACTGTACCGAGCATTTTTCTTGTTGTTGGGGGTATTTAACAGTTACCAGTTATTAAGTATCCGCAGTATCAGTTACTAGTCGTCAGCTTTTTGCGGCTGGTACTGTTCACTGTTCACTGTTTACTGGTACTGCGGCTGGTACTGTGTACTGCGGCTGGTACTGTTTTAAGTATTTTTCTTGTTGTCGGGGGTTGTGTCGGGGGTTGTCGGGGGTCTTGTTCCAAGGTAGTATTTAACAGTTACCAGTTATCAGTTATCAGTTATCAGTTGTCAGTTGTCAGTTGTCAGGGGCTGGTACTGTTTACTGGTACTGCGGCTGGTACTGTTCACTGTTAAATGTCGGGGGGTTGTCGGGGATGTCGGGGGATAAACTATCAAAAGCTGAGACAGCAGAGTTTTTAGGAGTTTCACCGCGTAGTGTGGAGCGATATTCACAGCGGGGGAAGTTACACCCAATTTACTTTGAAGGTGATAATGGCAAGGAAGCTTATTACAGGCTTGAGGAATTAGAAAAGCTGAAGGCTGATACTTCTACACCTCTTCACGTGTCGGAGGTTGTCGGGGGTGATAAAAATGATGAAAATGATGAAAATGATGAGAATGATAAAGGCATCACCTATGCTCAAACACCAGATTCTTTGATTATTATTCATGACATAGTGAATAAGCTTCTCGAAGTTGTGCAATCCACACAGTTTAAACAGGAGCTTAAGCCCCTCGGAGCTTATGAGGAACTTGAGAAGGCAGCCGAAAAACAGTGGATACTGCCAACAAGAGTTGTGAAAGAGTTAATAAAGGTTAAGCCCCACGGCTCAGTTTACACACGCGGGGCTTTTAGGTTTGTGAAAACTGGAAAAATTGGGGCTGAGGCTGGATGGAAAGTTGAGAAAATTCGTAACCGTTCAGAGGGGTAGGAGAGCGATCGTAAAAAATTGCCACCAAAATCT
>NZ_CAWUDP010000265.1:0-2078 GCF_963920835.1 Scytonema sp. PCC 10023 | reverse complement strand
TCATCTCCCTCATCTCCCTCATCTCCCTCATCTCCCTCATCTCCCTCATCTCCCTTGTCCTCTACTCCTGGTGGTATCCCGTGGCACAACAGCAGAAGCAAGAGCCAGAAATCCCTTATTTGACACGCACTCAAGTGCTGGTGGCGATGGGAGCGACTGCAATTCTTTTGTGGATAATCGCTAAGGTGTGGCTGCAATTTGGTCGCTTTTCCTTAATGTCATGGCGCTGGCACGAAACTGAGTTGCTTTGGGGGGTGTTGTTGGGTTTATGCATCACCGCCTTGAGTGGCTTAGCTTATCGCTTGTGGTCTTCCTACCGTAGAAGTGCCAATTATTACTTAGAAATGGTACTAAAGCCCTTGGCTTTGCCAGACTTGATATGGCTAGGGTTGCTACCAGGATTAAGTGAAGAATTGTTATTTCGGGGTGTGATGATACCAGCCTTTGGATACGACCATTTCGCTGTGATCCTCTCAAGCGTTTGCTTTGGTGTATTACACTTGAGTGGTTCCCAACAATGGCCCTATGTGGTTTGGGCAAGCATTGTCGGATTATTTCTAGGTTATAGTGCTCTGTTGAGTGATAACTTATTGGTGCCGATTGTTGCTCATATCATTACCAATTTGATTTCCAGCTATTTTTGGAAGATTGGGCAGTCTCAGATCATTAAAAATTGATTGGGAACCCTTTGTGGTTCAAAGGTAGCCCATCTATTCCATGTTTCTCGTAGGCTTGTTTCCAGCCTGTTATTGAACCTAATGACCGAAAGTCGAAGGGCTTATCCCCTAAATTCCATTTATGGGGATAAGCCCGCAGAGGAATTTATTCCCCGTCCAAACTCTTCTATCAATTCACTAACACTAATCTTCCGTCTACTAGCTTCTCGTTTCATGTTCTCCCAAGCAGTAGGCGTCACCACTATTTGATGCCTTTCTTTTACCTGATCATGTAAAACGGGTACGTCCCTTAATCTTTTCTTGGTTGTCATATTTAGATAATGTGTATATACTAAATATAAGCTAACAAATAAAAGGAGGTGATTCAAGAGTGTTGGTACTGGAATACAAAGCTGTAGTTAAAAAATCCCAATCAACGGCAATAGACGAAGCTATTCGTACAACTCAGTTTGTACGTAACAAAGTTCTGCGTTACTGGATGGACAATCGTGGCGTTGGTAAAAAAGAACTGTACCAGTACAACACTCAACTAAGAGCAGAATTTGAATTTGTTAAAAACTTAAACAGCCATGCTTGTCAAGCGTCCGTTGAAAATGTAGAACGCGCAATCAACAGGTTTTTCGATAATTGCAAGAACAACAAACCAGGTAAAAAAGGCTATCCTCAGTTTAAGAAAGATTGTCGCTCTGTCGAGTACAAGCAGTCTGGATGGAAGCTACATCCAACAAAACGTCGAATCAACTTTATCGACAAGAAAGGCATTGGCGAAGTTAAGTTGTTGGGCAAATGGGAAATCCATACCTACCCAGTTGAATTAATTAAGCGTGTTCGGATTGTGCGCCGTGCCGATGATTATTATGTTCAGTTTTGCGTCAAAATTGATACAGAGCCTGAATCAAGAACGGAAAACGGCGAGATTGGATTAGACGTAGGATTAGAGTATTTTTACTCCGATTCTAATGGGCATCATGAAGAGAATCCTCGTTTTCTTCGCAAGGCTGAAAAATTTATAAAACACGCTCAACGACGCATTTACTCTAAGGAGAAAGGGAAAAACAATAGACGAAAAGCAAGAGGGCGATATGCTCGCAAGCATTTAAAAGTAAGTAGGCAACGGGAAGAACACGCGAAGAAAATCGCGCGTAACGTATGCAAGGCTAACGCCTTAGTCGCCTATGAAGATTTGAATGTGAAAGGGCTGATAAGAAATCGACGCCTAGCCAAGTCAATTAGTGATGTAGCTTGGACTTCTTTTCGTCGTTGGATTGAATACTTTGCTTTGAAGTTTGATACCAGGGTTGTAGCTGTTGCACCTCACTATACAAGCCAGAAGTGTAGTAATTGTGGAGACAGTCTTAAGACGCCATTATCATAGACAAACCTAGTCACTCATTGACAGTT
>NZ_CAWUDP010000264.1:0-2086 GCF_963920835.1 Scytonema sp. PCC 10023 | reverse complement strand
TCTGAGATACCCCATGCATAAATGCAGGGGGTTCTAACTCACTACGCGAGTTTCGTTTACCCTTACAGGTTCCGACTCCTCACGCGCTATTAGATTACTGGACACTCGCTCTGACCTATTATTACTAATAGGTGACTTTGAACTAGTCGCAGTTCTCGCGGGTTGATTTGATCCATCTTGCCAACCGTCCAGCAGGGATTTCTCCATCCCTAGCCAACCATTTCTAGCTAGCTGGATTGACAAGGTTTCTGTTTTTGGATCGACGTAACGACTCAGGTAAGCAGATAAAATATCACGTTGCATCTTTAGCCCACAGACAGAGCAATGATGAACACGTTGCGATAATGATTTCTTCTGCTTATTACCACACAAACAGGTTTGAGAAAGTGCGGTTTTCCTAGTCGAAAACATTAGAACTGTACCGTTAGCGTTTTCAGCTTTACGTTTTAGTTCGGATTGGAAACTTGATGGTGATTTAAAGCCTATAGATTTACCGTAATTCTTTTGCCAAGCTTTGACAGATACTTTCTCGGTTTTAATATTCTTACCGAGGGTTAAAGTTTGATTGACTAATTTACCATGCAAAGATTTACGGTAAGCCGCTTGTTTACGTTCTATTTCACGTTTTTTAATAGCGGTGTTTTTATAGCGGTTTGACTTGTGCCAACGTTTTGAACCTTTCTTGACAGTGCCGTTAGGATTAAAATTATCAGGATTACCAGCACGGCGCTGTCTATCCATCTTACGTTGTAATTTTTTAATCTCCTTCTGTTTGGAATTTAATTCTACAGCGAAAGGAGTCCAAATTGTTTCTTTATCTCCCACAATTGCAACAGTTGCCACGCCTAAATCAATACCAACAGTACCATCATTGATAATATTTTTAGGCTTTTGATATGGTTCACCCTCACAAACTAATTGAGCAAACCAATAGGTTTTTTGATTAAGAATACGACGCACTAAGCGAACATATTTAATCTTTGATGACAATCCATGCAAGATTACAGGGTCGTTGGTAATGATGGCAGATAGTTTTAATTTTGACCATTCAATACCATTACCAGTCCAACGTATGCCTTGTTTATTGGTTTTACCCTCTAACGATGCAAACTGACCTTTTTGTTTAAACCTAACTTTTTTAGCCTTACCAAAAGCCATTCTCTCTAAAGCTTTAAAAGCTCTAGAGGCTATTTTTTGAATGGTATGTACATCAAGGTTAGATTTAATCCAGAGACTTGCAATAGCTGTTTTGTTGGCAAAATATTGTAAATCATAATCACTAAAACGATAACCTTCCCTAGCTTTTTGAAAAGCTGTAGATTTGGCTTTTTTATCGTTTTTATTGATTAGTCTCGCTTGTTGGTAAAGTTCAGAATCTCTGACCAACTGCAATCTGTTTTTACCTTCAGCTAATACAGCATTATATAGTTGCCTTCCTGCTTCCAATCTGACAGCAAGAACAGCCAAGTCCTTAGATGTTGTTATTAACGGGATTTCTGTAACGAAACTAGATGTTTTTGCTACCAAGATTGAATCACCTCCTTTAGTTTGTTTATTATTTTTCTCTATTTTATCATATAGATACAGTGCAGCAAACTACTATAGCACAAAATGACTGAAAAATTTAAATCCAACAATAATGTTGTTTACTCTTGCAAATATCATGTAATTTTTTGCCCCAAATATAGGCGAAAAGTTCTGGTTAATGCTATTGCATCCAGGCTCAAGGAATTACTTGCACGCGTTTGCTATTGATATTAAAGTTGAAATCTTGGAAATGGAGATAATGCCCGACCATGTGCATTTATTGATAGATGTTGACCCTCAATTTGGAGTACATCGAGCAGTGAAGAGATTCAAGGGTGCAACATCTAGATACTTGCGCTTGGAGTTTCCAGAACTAAAAAGCCGCTTGCCTTCGTTGTGGACTAATTCCTACTTTGTATCCACGGTAGGGGGTGCGACTTTAGACACTATTAAAATGTACATTCAAAACCAGAAAGAAACTTGACTGCGAATGAATTCGCCAACGGCTAGCCCCCATAAATAGAATTTAGGGGCTAGCTCGCCGTTGTTATTCCGGTCT
>NZ_CAWUDP010000263.1:0-2160 GCF_963920835.1 Scytonema sp. PCC 10023 | reverse complement strand
GTAGTTGATGAGGTGAGATAGGTTTGGACAATCCCGCTTCTTCTGCATACTTCGCCAGAATTTTCCGAATCCCTCGGTCAGTATACTTGCGTTTCCAGGACGACTCAAATAGGTAAGTTGCTTGCTGTTGATGCATCCGGTCAATATGCATCGCCAAAACTTCTTTAAATAAAACAGGAAACGGAACAATTCTGTCTTTACCCCCCTTGCCTGCATTAATGCGAATTTGACAGCGCTCAAAATCTACATCATCAAGCCGAATGTTCACCAATTCGCTGACTCGTACTCCTGTATAAAGCAGAGTTTTAATAAGAACCATATCCTGTACATTCCGGGCTTTCCAAACCGCTTCGTAGTAGCGTCGAATCTCCTCTTCTGTAGGAACATGAGGTAACTTTTTAACTGAAGAATCTACTTCCACCTCTAACTCAGAGCGCAGGTAGCGAAAAATACTTTTTAAATAGTTATAGTCCGGTCTCTCATTACGCAGATACTTGGCTAACTCTTTCGCTTTTTTCTTAGCTGAAGTCCTTTGGAAATTCATCCTGCTACCTCCAGTTTATAGTCAATTTTTAATCGCTTGGTAAGGTCTAGCTGAAAAGTACCGTAGGGATTGACATGACCGTAAATTAGAGGTGTGAGCGCTCGTTGGTCGTCAGTAGTCAGTCGCTTAGACCAAGCTGGCTCAGAAAGAACTTGTTGCAGCATTAAGGTGTTGATATATACCAAGCTGATTTGTAACAAATGCAGTGACAAAACGGCGATTTCCTGCTCCGAACGTTGATTTGTAGCAATTTCACCGCTCTTACCATAGAAAATAAAGCCATTGGTACTATTCCAATTCTCAACAACATTTAACCCTTCATTGATTTCACGCCGCATTGCCAAAGAGTATAAGTACTGGCATAAGAAAATAGTTTTAATAACCTTACCTAGTTCTCCCAATGCCTGATAAGTAGGATGCTTGATATTGCTACGAGTAAACCGCTTTAAAATTGCTTCTGGTTCTGCTGTCCCTAAACGTAATGCCGTTGCATACTTAATCATTTGGTCATATTGCTGGCGAATTAACTCCCAGTCGATGGGACGAGTGAGAACTAGCTGTAGATTAGGATAAGCATTTGGGCTTCCTGTTTCTGGACGATACAGTTTCTGTCGATGAATTGCTTTAAGACGAGGCATTAACTGAAAACCGAGCAAATGACAAAAGGCGAATGCCACCTCACTCTGTCCGTGACTGTCCACAAAGTTCTTTTTCACCGTCATTTCTGTATCGTGGCGCAGTACCCCCTCAATCATGGCAGCCACTTCGGAGGAGGAGCAGGTTTTCAACTGGGAATAAATGCAGGTCGATTTTTTCTCAACGTGCCAGTAAATCATTACCCCCCGTCCTCCATAACGGATATGCCATTCCGTCATTAGGTTCTGCTCCCAAGCCCCAAATTTCTTAGAATCACTGGCGCAAGTTGTTGTCCCTTCTCCCCAAATTTGAGGTAAACGAATCCGGAAAATGGCATTAACAACTTTGGCGATGGCGTTTCTTAATTGCTCTTTATGAATAAATCGACGTTTAATGTAGCGTAAGTCGTAATAGCTGACATCAGATGTGCCATCGCTTACCCGTTTGAGTCCGGTGTTGGTCCCCAAACCGTACAAGCACAGCAGCAACCGTTTTTGTAGGGTTTTTTGGTCTAAAGCTTCTCGTGAGGCAACACTATTGAAACATTTTGTGAAATCAATTCGTAAGTCAGCTTCTTTTAAGATATCTAGCAAACTGGTCATCGGCCAGCGCTGGATAAGTTCAGTTTTGAGCCGTAAAATATTAGTGGGTTCGGGCTGTTTGTCTAAAGGAGAAAGACGAATCCAGCCATTGTTCTTTTTGAGAATTTCGACCTGAGAATTTTTGGGCAACCCATCATTTAAAGTATTGAGAGCCTCCATCATCGCTTGTTTTAAAGGCGTAATGAAGTCTTCAACTCTTGTAGGTTGCTTTAAGGCTTGGTAGTAAGCTTCACGTTGCAGTTCAAAATCAGCAGGCAGGTCTTCTTCAGGATTGCGGTAACGGTTGGCTCCCACTACCCAGATTTCTTTGCAGCGCAGCCGCTCTCTTAAAGCTTGGAGAACACTGATCTCATAGTTAATGCGATTAATACGTTCGTT
>NZ_CAWUDP010000262.1:0-2175 GCF_963920835.1 Scytonema sp. PCC 10023 | reverse complement strand
GAAGAAAGTCCAGCTTTGAAAGAGTTGCGCGACGCTATTGAGAAAATATATAGAATTTACAATCGCTTCAAAGATAATCTAGGAAAACAGCTGCTCCAAGATGCAAAAGAAGTTCCTATTAGCGATGTCATCAAAGATGAAGTAATTTATAGAATCCGCGAATGGAAGCAGTGGAATTTACTGTTCAACCAAGTGCAAGATGGCAGAATTGTACTTCCACCTGGAACAGAAGGTAAAAACAATCCATTTGGTGGAAGAAACAAGCCCAATGTTAACATCCCTACTAAGAGTGATGACTTTTCTCAGGTATTTGAAAACGCTGTTAAAGAGCTAAAAAATTTTGCTGAGGATTGCATTCAAAAAGCAGTTAATCACTTATTGCAAAATTTATCCAATCAATTAAGTCCAGAAATTGAACAATTAAAGGCAAAACTCCGTGAGGAGATGGAAACAGAAATCGAAGAAAAATTTAGTGAAGAACAGGCTTATACATTTTCTATTTTGTATCAAGGTTATAACCCGGAAAAATGGGGAGAACTTGAGAGCATGAAAGAACTATTTCAAGAAGAGAAGTCTATTGAAACAGTAACTGTATTTCCCCTAGCACGTCAAGACGAAAAACACGAGATTGGTCAAATTTTTGATTGGGCATCAGAATACAGCAAATCAGAATACACTAAAGGTGATTCCCCACAAACCCTTCATCAAGTTCTTCTCGTGCAACGGCTGCGGGATGAGATAACTGCTAGCATAAGCCTACACATAATCGAGTATGTAAGCCAAATCAATAAAAAAGTTGATAAGGCAATTTTGCAGATACTCAATATTTTGACTCCTGAACTAGATACAGTGCTAAGAGAAGAGGCATTGCTCAGATACATTGTAGGCGAAAAACAAGAAATTAAGGAAGCTGATTCTGTCTCACCTATTCTCTCGCAAATTGCCTCAATTCCTAATCCTGAAACTTCTAGTTGAAGAAAGGAGTATCGTTAGTGATTAACAACCACAAATTCGTAATTTTCAATTCTTAAAACTTAAACTCTGCCTGTGAGGAAAATAGAAATGCCTGTTGAAATTCGGGTTTTACCTCACTTTCAGCTACGAACACAAAAAAATAATCCTCTGGTTTTGGAACTGCCAGTAATTGAACTTGCTGCGAATGGTAACAACATACCTTACATTTCTCGGATCACCCACTATGTTGAGGGTACACCAAAAGAACTAGCAGACGAGATTCAAAAAGCTTACAAAGATGTTGAAACAGTAACATTAGAACCTCTTAACGCTCCAAAGCGATTAAAACAAGGTTCTTGTATGCTCAATCAACCTTTGATAACACCAGTCAATTGTACTTTGCAGGTGAAAGTCGAGTATTTTGACTCCGACGCTACTGGCAATCTACTGCTGTCTGAATCAAAGCATATTGAGGGAAGGTGTCATCTTTTCTTTGACTTGGAGGAGAAAATAACAGCATTTACATCTCAAGCTAATATACCCTCGCCTCCATCGACACAACCGAAACTACCTGCAATGGATTCTGACTTGGAGTCCAAACTATCTGCCTTAGAACAGCAAATATTAGCAGTCAAACCTCAATTAAATACATCTTCTTCTCAATCAATACAACCAAAACTACCTGCAATAGATTCTGACTTAGAGGCGAAGATATCCGCCGTGGAGAACGAAATCTTAGCACTCAAACGTCAATTAAACATTCCCTTATCTCAATCAACACAATCCAACGGAACTACAATGAATCCTAACGAATCAAAGCCAAGCAATAGCAATGGACAGCAAGAATCTCCTAGTTGGTTAGCTATAGATTTTGGCACATCTAATTCCACTGTGACACTCTATGAGCCTATTGAAGTACCAATTCAAGAACTCCTGCCCAAAGAACAACAGACACGCTTGTTTGAACGTTTAGCACAATGGCTGAATTCACCTGCTACTGATGCTTTACCAGGCGTCAATACTAACGAATGGGAAAAGTTTGTTGACGACATTAGCAACAATTTAGGAGTAGATTCAAGTCGGTTACATGAAGTTTTTCAAGGAAGTGAGAACCCAAAGCGATGTTTAGAGGCTATTCGCCAAATTGAACTATGTTTAGGCAGGAATGAGCAGTTTCGTAAAGCTGTCAGCAAAAAACTTTACCAGATATATCATGAAGTG
>NZ_CAWUDP010000261.1:0-2200 GCF_963920835.1 Scytonema sp. PCC 10023 | reverse complement strand
TAGTGCGATTCGTTACTAGCTGAATCGCGGTAACCAGTCCGTACATAAGCTAGTCAACCGGAAACGGCTGAACTCCAAGCAAGATGAAGGTGAAAGCCCTTCCCCTCAAACTCAGGGGTGACTCCTTATCTGCCCACACCGAGTGAACTCGGAATTTCACAGAGTGAAGCTGGGAACAGGGCGCAATCAGACGGCTGTTATGGGCTGACACTGGCGCTAACAGGGAGTACCCACGGTGAAACTGAACCTAGAAAAGCGACCTACGGCTTGAGCAGGACATAACACAAAATCCCTGACTTGGCTAGAGAAAATCCCGCCGATATCTTAGGGGGTAAGCGGCAAGAGTAAGGGGTTCTAGCGGTTGAAATGGTTCCACCTAACGGTACACAAAAATCAGCTTGGGGAACGAATAAAAACGAGTCAAAGGTCTTGGGAACGGTCGAAACCCAGGTAAGCCAGACGAGCGGCTGAATTCCGTTGATTCGGGTAGGACAGACCGTAATTGGTCTGAGGTGTTCAGAAAACAACTTTAGGAGTAGAGCATGATTGGGCACAGTAGCAATGCTAGTGAATCTTGGAAGAACATCGCCTGGGGAAAACTCAGACGTAGTTTATTTCGCCTACAAGTAAGGCTGTTCAAAGCAGTTAAAGCAGGAGACATGCAGAAAGCAAGGTCTTTACAAAAGCTGATTCTGAAATCTAAGGCTGCACGGTTACTGGCTATTAGACAAGTAACACAGCTAAATGCTGGCAAAAAGACTGCGGGAGTAGATGGTAAAGCGTCCCTCAACTACGAAGAACGCTTCCAACTAGAGGAAACTCTAAAGGAACAATATCTTAACTGGCATCATAGCAAGCTAAGACAAATCCCAATCCCGAAGAAAGATGGTAAAACCAGAATTCTAAAAGTTCCTACTATTGCAGACAGAGCATGGCAGTGCCTTGTGAAATTTGCACTAGAACCAGCACACGAAGCAACATTCCACCCAAAGAGTTACGGGTTCAGAACAGGACGCTCTGCGCACGATGCGCAGAAAGTCATATTCATTAACCTAAGCTCAAACTCAAATGGGATAAAAAAGCGAGTAATAGAACTCGACATAGAGAAATGCTTCGATAGGATAAACCACTCCGCCATAATGGATAATCTCATCGCCCCACAGGGTATGAAGAGAAGTATCTTCCGCTGCCTTAAGGCTGGGGTTAACCCGGAATTCCCAGAACAGGGAACACCACAGGGTGGCGTGGTAAGTCCACTTTTAGCCAACATCGCACTCAACGGAATCGAAAGTATACATAGATACCACACAAACGGTGGCAAGGCAAGAATAACGCCCAATACGTCGCCAAGTGACATCATAGAGCCATCCATTAGGTACGCGGATGATATGGTTATAATACTCAGACCCGAAGACAATGCAGAAGAAATACTTGGAAAAATAAACCAGTTCCTTGCAGATAGAGGAATGAATATCAGTGAGAAAAAGACAAAGATTACTGCATCGACAGATGGTTTTGATTTCCTCGGCTGGCGCTTCAAAGTGCAAAGCAACGGAAAATTTAGATGTGTCCCTTCGGAGGACAATTACAAATCATTCCGTAAGAAAGTAAAAGCCATCGTCAATTGCTCTAACTATGGTTCCAAGGAAAAAGCTGAAAAACTAGCCCCCTTGGTTAGAGGATGGAGGAACTATCATAAGTTCTGTGACATGGATAAGTACTCTCTATACCATATCCAACTCAGAACATTCAGAGTGTTCAACAAGGAAGCAAAGAACAACCGATATACTAGTAAGACTTTACTAAATAAGGCGTTCCCAAAAGTTCCTTACTCCGAAAATAAACACGTTAACGTTAAAGGAAACAAGTCTCCTTATGACGGTGACCTCATCTACTGGAGCGAGCGTAATAGCAAACTCTACGACGGTGAAACCTCTAGAGCCTTAAGAAAGCAAAACCATGCGTGTGGTCATTGTGGTTTAAAGATGCTTAGCGAAGAACGAGTACATCTACACCACATAGATGGTAATCACGACAACTGGAAGAAGAAAAATCTGCTAGCTGTACATGAAAGCTGTCACGATTATATCCACATGAGCAAAACCGCAAGGTAAGAACATCGGGAGCCGTATGCACGGAAACGGGCACGTACGGTTCTAACAGAGAGGGACGGGGGATAATACCCCCTCTCGACTCTACC
>NZ_CAWUDP010000260.1:0-2310 GCF_963920835.1 Scytonema sp. PCC 10023 | reverse complement strand
GTGTAGCGAGAAAACGGAATAAACCGGAATCTCTTTTTTCAAACTCTCCTCTGTAGTCGCTTCCACCAGCGTTTGAGGACTTGCCTCTACCGATAGGAGCGTAGTGAAGTAGGAAAGACTTGGGAATCTACACATTCCCTTTGATAAGATTGGAGTACACTTAGCCAGTGACCTTGCTTGCAACCTTATCAAACCCCTGTGTTACCAGAGTTGGGCTTTCATAGTATCGCGTTAGAAATTTAATGCCGATGTTTCTAGCCGCGTTATATCCAGAATTGATGATATAGCCGTTACGGGTTACAGCCAAGCTTCCAGGATGATAGCCGTGTGTGCGCTTGAAATTGTCCCAGACTTTAGGGTTGTTTGCCATCAACTCGGCAACATCCATATCACTTGTCCTGAGCACTTCGCAGCCATCCTTCGCCGACAGTTTTGAAGTGTTGCGGGGATTGACTTTTGCACTGAGGATGTTGTGGTTTTGGCGTGCCTTTCTGGAAGTTTCATCCATGACTTTGGACTTGAGCCAGTAAGCGCGTTTTTGGTTTGAACGTCTGGAGTATCTACCGAGTTGAGGTTTGAGGTTGCCCAGAAACTCAAACACGATGACCGCGCATCTCCAACGATGAGCAAAGTCGATTAACTGTGCTGATAGTTGATTTGCTGCTTCACGTTCACAACGCTTGATTTGTTCCCAGCGAGTTGATGCAAAACCCTTGATGATTAGACCTGTTTTGCTCATTAACTTGGCAATCTTACCTAAACGTAACTTCCTACGCTTAACATGGCTTCTGTGACCACTCAATGTGGTTCTGGCTAATTCGTTTACAGAGCCATCAGCGTCTACGTCTAGGATCACCGCCTTCATAATCTCACCGTCTAAGTCAGTGTCAACCGCACAAATTCTGTTACCATCCTGCATAAGTGTTTTAATGCCACCTGTTGCTATGCAGTAACGTTCAATTGTCCAGTTGAGCCACACAGAGCCATCGGGCTTCGTAATGATGGCTGGTGTTGACTTTTTCCACTCTGAGTGTATTGCTGCACTTTTGTAGGTAAACTTAACCCACTTCCACTGACCTTTGACCAGGATTTTTAGCACAATGGTGGTTCCTGTGTCTTCCTTGAACATCCCTGAATACAAGTTCGCATTCAGCAGAAGCCTCGTGGGAAGGATAGGCGGACAGTGTTTCTTGTCTGATTTCCCGCGTTTGTTAACTTTGCCCAAAGTCTGCCGGGCGGAAGATTCCGTCCGGCGAGCTTTGCGCTTTTCAACAAGAGCTACCCAATTATCGTAGTTACTCTTCCAAGATTTGTAGATACCGCAAGCCTTAGATAAAGCCGCTCTGCGAAATGTTTGGGGAACCTCAAATGGAAAGGTTTGCGTTGGCCGGTCACCAAAAAAACGTGGCTCGTAGTAACGCTTGGAGTCAATACCGTGCGTACAAACACCGTCCGGGTCTTCTTTGATGACAAGCAGAAAGAACAATGTCACGTCGCTAAACATCTTATTGGTTTCGCTTAAGTCAAAATCATTACGTAAAAGCTTGCTGCGTAACGTTTTTGTCTCTATCCTGTGACCTTTGAGCTTAGTTAGTGCCATGATTCTTACTCCACTTTATCGACCTCCTACAACTGTACTACGTTTAACTCCGATTCATCCAGGGATGAAGAAAGATTTGCTTCCGGGTCAATTTTGATTTCTTCCTTGTAACGACGCAGGAAGTAGAGGCGGGACGAGAAGCAATGCATAATGCTCATAAAGTCATGCATCAACTCTTGATACGGGCTAAGTTCGGTTTTCCCCAGCACTGTTATCTTGCATCCATGTAGCACAGCATACCACTCTACAAACTCGAAACCAAACCGACACAAGCGGTCTTTGTGCCCTACGACTATTTCGGCAATCTCATTATTAGCAACACGCTCCATAAGTTTGAGGAACTTACGACGCCTGAAGTTCATCCCCGACCCAATTTCCTTAATAACTTCACCTGTGCGGGAATCGGTCAACAACTTCGCTTGCGCCTGTAAGTCCTGTTTTTGAGAATGTGTTGAAACCCTGGCGTAGATGACAACTATTCGGCTATCCACTGTTGACGTGATGCCTTCTAGGGAAGAGAGTCGGTAACGGCGATGTCCGCCAGGAGACTTGATATATTCTATTTTTCCGGCATTTGCCCAGTCAGCTAATGTTTTCGGATGATACCCAAATCGTTTTTGAACTTGAATCGGAGATAAATACATCAGGCTTAAAAAATACTATGACTCACTCCATTTAACTGCGAAATTGTGTTTTCTAGTAATGAGTCT
>NZ_CAWUDP010000259.1:0-2342 GCF_963920835.1 Scytonema sp. PCC 10023 | reverse complement strand
TACCGTCCTTGGTAATAGTAGAGAAGAGCCAAGTTGTTGAAACTGCCGGCGACATCGGGATGCTCTTCTCCCAAACGGGATTGGACAACTGATACACATTGCTTTAACCACGGTTGAGCCAGTGCATACAAACCCTGTCCTTCATAAAACCAACCCAAGCCAGTAAAAACCAAAATTAATTTTTCATCACTGACTGCATCAGTCAGATTTTGTGCCACCTCTGCTAAATGTGGGATAGCAGGTGTTAAGGCAGTGATTTGGTTCTGATTAGGTGTATCAGGAATTTCTTTTGCCACTTCTACCATTGCTTGGCAAAAACTAGACTTCTGCGAGTCGCCTGAAGCTAAGTTCTTTTGCTTGTTTCTCAGAAACTCTCGAATCAACTGATGTAACTGATAAGTATCTTCGCCCTGTAACAGGTGCAAGTTTTCTAATTCTACTCTTGCATCTTCCAGTTCTTCTGCGTCTTTCTCAACAGCAGCACGTTCCACCAGTAACCAAGGAATCCCAGCTAAAGCAAATAAACTTAGTAAACATCCTAACTCTTGGGCAGACTCACTTAATTCGGACCAACTCAATTCAAAAGCAGCCGCTACTCCACGTTTGATATCGGAAGTCCAAGTGGAGTCATTTTCTTTTACTTCTAAAGAAGGATGCCCTAGCCCTTTTTCTTCCAAGCGTCGCAGCATTTCTGTCAAGGATATTTTACGTTTTTTTACATACCGCCCGACTAATTGCAACGCCAGAGGTAAGTAGCCTAAACGCTGAACAAGTTCTTTTGCTTTTATTGATTCTTGATTGACCTTTTCTTCTCCAACCAATTCAGTCAGTAATGAAAGTGCATCATCCTCCTGCAAAACTTCCAAAAACAGAGAACCAGCTAAATTTAACTTGAGTCGTGTTGTTATGAGTACTTTAAACTGGGATGATTGAGGTGGTAGATAAGGTTTTATGTGACTGTAATTTTTCACATCATCCACAACCACAAGCGTGTTTCCTTGGTGCCAATGCTGCCAACACCAGCGTACTCGTTCTGGTAACTCCAAATCTTCTGGCGGCTGCAAGCCCAAATTTATTCTCGCAAATTCTATGATCCGCAAACCAATATCTTCTTCTCTTGCGCGTAACCAGCAGATACCGCCAGAGTAAGTGTGCAACTGTAAGTGTAGCAGTGAGTACTGGATTGCTAATTCTGTTTTACCAACTCCCCCCATGCCTTCAACAGCAGCAATGACGACTTCATTATTGCGTTGTAACTGTTGATGGAGGCGTTCTAATTCCTTTCCTCGACCGATAAATTTATCTGTGTTACTGGGGGGAATATTTTGGGGAAAACCTGTTGGTTTAGGAATATTACTCAAATTGTTTACAGTTTGGTAAATCTGAGTGATATCTCCTACTGTAATATTCCCCTCAGCCCGAACATTCTCAAAGATTTTTTGTACAGCTAATTGACTATTTCCTTGAAGTTGAATATTGTTGTCACCTTGAATCGCTTGCATTCCACCAGAAAACGTTGAGTTTTCTGCTTGCTGCCGGATTATTGGTTCTGTCTTGCTAGTCATGATTTTAACAGTTATCAGTTATCAGTTATCAGTTACCAGTTATCAGTTATCAGTTATTAGTTATAGCAATCCGAATTGAATTGTGAGAAAGCACGTAGATTTAACATCAAATTTAAAAGTAAAATTTTATTCAGCCTTGGCGAATAGAAATCGCGGCTACACAGACGAAACCCGCCTACCCGGGTTATTCTATGAAGTCCACGCACCATCTGGACTTTGTTTGTGTAGTAGCGAATTCTATTCGCCCAATCGGTTTTAAATTTCTCATCAATGATGTAGGATTGCTATAGCTCATAAGTTTGGTAGTAGCAGAGTAAGATACAAGCTTTCGGTATGACTTTCCGGATTTTTCGGTTTATTGAAATTTTACAGCAGAATTGAGGAGTCAGAAGCTACACAAACAAAGCCCAGGCGATTAGAAATCGCGGCTACACAAACAAAGTCCGCCTGCGCGGACTAAATTATAAAGGGGGTATTAGATCCGGATTTGGTATAAAGCAGGCAGAGCCTCTTAAATCAGTTATCAGTTATCAGTTATCAGTTATCAGACAACAGGTTTGTTTGGTACAAGCCCCATCAGGTATTGATGGGGATTAACTGATAACTGTTCACTGTTCACTGATAACTGTATCGGGCTATTGCACCAAAATCGAGCGTATCAAAATGCTCATGACTTCACCTGTCCTGCCAGCTGGTACGAGGGGACTCCAATCACTGATTTGGGCGGGTAGAGTCGATAGGAGGTATTACTCTCCGTACCTCTCTGTTAAATCTAGA
>NZ_CAWUDP010000258.1:0-2354 GCF_963920835.1 Scytonema sp. PCC 10023 | reverse complement strand
TCATATATCACTAGCGGACTCCGCGCCGCTAGTTAGAGGCTCATATCTTGCACCTATCCGTATAACCCTGGGCTTAGTCAAAAGCAGCGCAATAAAGTTACATCACTTTTCTGAGCTTTTATCAGTTAAATAAGGACTTCAGGCTTAGTACTAAGTGTGAGAATAACATCAATTTTTCTTGGTGCAAGATGTCAGTTATGGGCTTATGCTGCACTTGCTCGATCTACGCTTGCCCCAACACAATGATAGAGGCACCTGCCATGTAGCAAGCGCCCCTCTTTGTGATGCTATTGCTTGAACCTTAGCGAACAGATGTGCGTTAGTCACTATATACAATAAACTAACGAACATGTGTTCGCTCACCCCTTGCTACCTAATGTCCACAGCGACTAATGAATCTAACGCTGCTATCTCTTGCTTCATAAGCTCCTTGCGGGCTGCTTCTGCTTTCTCTAGTTCAATTTGCTTTAGCTTAAACTCTTGACGGGTCTTGTCGCCTTTGACTCTGGATACTCTTGTGCTTTCATTGTCAGCGTAGGCTTTCTGTATCTGGGCTTTATGATGCTATTGTATAGTTGTTAGTATCGTAAATAACTTTAGTAGCATGAAAGAAACTAAAAAACAAACGAACTCAGACAGCCAAACGATTGTGAACTGGGAGGTATATGGTGAAGAGTTGACAGAAGAAGAAGTAACGATGGTAAATGGTGGGGCGGCCACAGATTTTCCGGCACTGTTATTTGTTAACTTGTCAGCATATCCAGAATTAGTTTACAGGGGAGGACAAATTACATATCGTTAAGCTTCTAACGTACACAAACGAGAAAGCCGTCCAGTGCTGCCAACACTAGACGGCTTAGGTTTTTATGCTTTTTGTTGACTGTACCAAGTGACGAATCATTATTTATAAACAAGAGCGGTCACTTGGAACATTAGCTACTCCCCTCCCACCAGAAGATTACCTAAATTAAACGGTAAATGTGTTCAATAGTATTTTGAATTTGTTCAGGGGTTTGAACATGTTTAATCATCAAGAAATTTTCTAGTTTTTGTTGAACAAGTTGTATTGTTGTATCTACAGGTTGATGATGTAAGACTTCAAGCCTTAAAAGATGAATAATATATTCGGCTAGATTAAAATCCGGAGAATAAGGAGGAGTATAAATAAACTCAATTTCAATTTGTTTTTGAATTCCCAATTCAGATAAGTTAGTAACTAATTGAGAGCGCATTTTTTGTTTGTGCGTCGAGTTATTATCTAAAATAATCGTTAAATATTTCACTCCACTTTTCAGACAATCATTAACGAACTCAGTAAAATAGCTTGATACATCTTCAGTTTTAGAACGCTCTTTTAATGGGAGCATCCCAATTTTGAAAAAAGACTAAAAAAGTCCTATATTATTCGCGATTGTTACTCGCGAATAATATAGGACTATACGGATGCTCCCCATAACTGCGAAAATAATCGTAGTCAGGGAGGATAGTTATGACAATGACACCAGAGGATAAAAAACAATTAGAAGTCCATATTAAAGAGATAGCCAAAATTCTCTATAAAAACACTCCAGCAGATAAAATTGAGACTTTCGAGGGTATCGAACACTCTGTACGCGAGCAAGTTCTCGAACATGTCAGCCCAAAAATCGCATTTTTTTTGTCGAAGAAAAGACAGGAACCCACAAAGGGTACACCAGAACTATAAGAAGTTGTGTAGGTCAGATCAAAATAACGAAAAAACAAGCTTCACGTCTAGGAATTGAGCCATATAGACGGTTAAGCCCAATGCTTGAAAAGTGTTGTTTATTACTAGCAGCAAACGAGTCATTTCAAGATTGTGAGAACGACCTTAAGGTTATGACCGGAGTCGAAGTTGGTCATAGTACTCATCATCGTCAAGTAAAAAAAGCAGATTTGTTACCCCCCAATGTTAAACAGAAGCTGACTGAAGTTTGTCTTGATGGTGGAAAAGTTCGGTTGCGTCACAAAGAGAAAGGTAAACCTGCGTACTGGAAAGAGTATAAAACAGGACGATTACAAGGAATATATTACGGTGCCTTTTTCCAAGACAATCTTTCTCTAATTAACTGGGTTAATACCCAAAACCTTGCTAGAACCGTTTACTGCTTGGGTGATGGACATGATGGTGTATGGAACCTGTTTGCACAAATCGCAGACGACCATACTCGACAAGAAATTCTTGATTGGTATCATTTGAAAGAGAACCTCTATAAAATTCAGGCATCAAAAAAGTTTTTAGAACAAATCGAAGCAGACCTATGGCAAGGATTCGTAGAAGAAGCAACTAGTACTGTGCGACAGAAATAATCAGACAGTTTAGAAAACTAGAGGAC
>NZ_CAWUDP010000257.1:0-2397 GCF_963920835.1 Scytonema sp. PCC 10023 | reverse complement strand
ATTAAACTCAACGAATTTGTCACCAAATCCGTTGGTCTTCAGAACCGTGCATGAAACTTTCACTTCACACGGCTCCTCAACGATTTGACCCTTGTCATGGGTACATCTCTCTTCCATTGCTCGATATCCTTTATATTGCAAATATCGTTGGCTGTTTTATTGTGATGACAGTGAGTGTGTAACAGTTGTAGGTTGTCGTATACATCCTTCCCTTTCTTATATTTGGGAATGATGTGGTCTACTTCTGTTGCATCATCTTCTCTGAAGAATAAACCACAGTGTGTGCATTTCCCTTTTTGCTTTTTCAGCAGTAGCGAAATTCTTTTCGGTACTAAGGGATTTTCACGTTTTCGTATGCTCCAATATTTCAATTTACCGTCAAATGGGGAAGCATTGCCTTTAATCTTCACGTGTCTGACAATCTTCTTGTCATCGTGGTTTATTAAAGTATATGTTTGCTCATCCATTGAATCAGTAAATCCCCAATTGTCATTTCCTAGTGTGTGCCAATATTTATTCTTGACCCAATTCCAGGATTTGTTTTTGTGACGACGTTTTGCCCATCTTACTAACCGTTTAAACACTAGGTGGTCTACCTTTTTAAATGCTTCAGCACTTACTACCGTGGAATAGTAGTTACACCATCCGCTTATCACGGGGTTTAACATCCTAATCAGCACTGCTTGTGGTGAAGATTTATGGTGATCAACAATTGCGTTTATAGCTTTGTAGTGTTGTTTTATGGCTTTCTTGCTGGGTTTAATGAGTGTTTTAAACCCCATCTTCTTCCCGTGACCATTCTTTCCAGATTGGTGAGTACCTACCTTATGCTGTTGAATATTGAATCCTAGGAAATCAAATCCAGTTTTCATAGAGTGGGCAATTCGGGTTTTGTCAGGGTTTAATTCTAGCCCCATGTTTCCTAACCACTCTGCTATTAGTTTCTTTAGGTCTTCTATTTGTCGGACTTCAGGAGCAAACACTAGGAAATCATCTGCGTACCTTATTAAGGTTATTGATGAATGTGTGGCTTTAGTACCTGTGCGTCGTGCATAATCTTTTGCTACTCCCTCTATCCCATGTAATGCAATGTTTGCGAGTAGCGGCGAGATTACTCCACCTTGAGGAGTTCCCTCCTCGGTGTCAAATAGTTGTCCTTTATCAATCACTCCTGCCTTCAGCCAGGCTTTAATTACCTTCCGAAGTGAAGGGAATGTGTTGATTTTTTCCAACAGTTTTTGGTGGTTAATTTTATCAAAGCATTTTGAAATATCGGCATCTAGTACCCATTTCTGAGTAAATGTGATGGTTCCGAATATTGCTTCGATTGCATCATGGGCGCTTCTTCCTGGTCTAAATCCGTAGCTGTTAGGTTCAAACTTTGCTTCCCATTCTGGTTCTAGAGCCAGTTTGACAAGCGCTTGTTTTGCCCTATCACATAAAGTGGGGATACCTAGAGGACGCTTTTCAGCTTTTCCTGGTTTTGGAATCCATACCCTTCTAGTTGGCTTAACCTTTTGGTTAAACTTTATTTCTTGAGTTAGACGGATTCTTTCTTTAGGGGTTAAGGATTTTACTCCATCTACCCCCGCCGTGTTCTTCCCTCTATTCTCTTGGGTTACTTTACGTACTGCTAAAGCTTTGGCTGACCATGACCTCATTAACGTCTTTTCGAGCTTACGAACTGCTTTACTATCACCACGTAGAGATGCTTGGTAAATTCTTTTCTGAAGCTTATACACAACCTTTTCTAGCTTGCGCCAGTTGATTGAGTTCCATTCCACCATCTGATTTCTCAGTGTTTTAGACATATGAACTTCCTATTTGGACTTTACCATTCAAATCATCGTGAGTACGTTTGCATATCCTTACCATTACGGTAAGGCGTTAGCTTCTTACTCAATCTCACCTGTTACCGCATCCGGTTAGTACCTACTCAAGTATTCGACCTCTTGAGAGCAAATAGCAGGTTACTTCGTTCCGAGTAATAATACTGTGTACATTTAGAGTGGCGCTCTCCTCCGGGTTTATCGGGAGTGCATACTGGTCGATGGCTGATTCGCCAGTCCCATTGCCTTTGCCGTTTTGGCTGTAGCGCATAAAGCCTTATTCCGCTACGTATGGTTGACGAAGGTTAAACGCGCCTTCAAGCTTGCGCTTTACTCATGTGTACTTTGCTCGACGGTGTTACCAGTTTAGGCTCCCAGTAATTTCGCCTTTCATTCCCGCTTTACGGATTGATGACTAGTCGCTACCGTAGGGAAAGTGCTTTCACCTCTGCACTTGAGGGGTAGGATTTTCACCTACATTATTACCCAGTTGTGTGAGGACAATTCCTCACCGCTTAATCCCCTAGAACCTTTTACGGCGTCTAGTTTCTAAGCAACGAATCGCACC
>NZ_CAWUDP010000256.1:0-2430 GCF_963920835.1 Scytonema sp. PCC 10023 | reverse complement strand
AGACGTTGTACCAAATAACTGAAAGACGGAGCAATATGGAGTGAGTTGTAGTAAGAGGCTCACCCTATATGAAATACATCTCATCAACTCAGGCGCAAGCAAGATATGGTTATCATCCCAAGACATTGGCACTCCGGGGCGGATGAGGAAAAGATTAAATATATCAGGACTCAACAGCGGTCTACTGAAGGTATTTAGTTAGCTCACTCGAAGGTTTAGTTAAATTAAGTCCTGACAGAAAAGTTGTCTTATATTGTCGAATTTCAACACATTCTCAAAAAGATGACTTAGAAACTCAATTCATAGAGTTAAGCCAGAAAGTCCCTGACGCAGAAATTATCAAAGAAATTGGCTCTGGGTTAAACTTCAAACGCAAAAAGTTTCTAATTCTAATGCAGAAAGTAGCTGACTCTTAAGTATCAGAGATATTTGTTGGGCATAAAGATAGGCTATGTCGTTTTGGGTTTGACTTTGTAGAGTGGTTTTTTCGCCTTAATAACTCCAAGATTACCGAAGAAGAACGAAGATGTCAGTTGTCAGGAGCTCCGTTTGACTCCTGTACGACTGGCGGATGAGTCCAGGTTTAAAGCCCCTACTTGAAAGTAGGTCGGGATAGAATTGCGTTGCCACCTTATTTGAAACCCCCGGTACAGAGCGTGGGGTATTCTGAGTTCCTAGCTGCGGTTCTGACTCCTTTTCATCATTCTGAAACATGAAGCTCTATCTCGACATCAAGAACTAATGCAAGATTTCATGTCAATAATGCACTGCTTTAGCTCCAAGTTGTACTTTCCCTTGAAAATACAAGGAACAAATCAAAACAGACTCGGAAACTCGGAGCAATACGGTGTATAATGAAGCAGGTCGATAACAGAGAAACTTACATGGCACTATATCCTAAAAAAGGATTTGCAATCGAGACGAAAACCGTCAGGTTTACCCTAATTCGTAACGGAATTGATTTCGCTGAAACCAAGCAAGCTTTTAACGATTTAGTGCTCTTTTATTTCTCTGTTGTCGCTACTCACCCAGAAGGCATAGTCAAAGCCGACGAGCATTACAAGATTTATGAAGGACTAACAATACCTGAGAATGCTCAATACCCATTACCTTTTGATGTCCCTCAATTATTTCGACGTGCTGCTATTAAGAAAGCTATTGGCGCTTACCAATCTTGGAAGACCAATTACGATAAGTGGACTAATAGACCAAAGCGTCAAAAACGGCATCGTCCACCAGTGCAACCACGTTCCTTTAATTTCAACCCAACCTATTATGCTGGGATGTGGAAAGAAGACACTGGAGATAGCATTCTGCTCAAAATTCGCAGAGATAATGCATGGGTGTGGATCAAGTTTCAGTATCAAGGTTATGACTTTGAAGAGGACTGGGTTAAGGCATCACCTACGATAACTCTAAAAGGAGATAAAACATATCTTGATTTCACGATAGACAAGTACGTTCCAGCTACCGGAGGACTAAAAAAAGTAATCCAAGAGCCTGGGTTACATATTTGCTCTGTGGATTTAGATCTAGACGGGAATATTGCTACTTGCAGCATCCTAGAAAGCAAAGATAACGGTTTGGTAAACGAGATTAGCCGAATGACTGTTCCTAGTCATGCCAAGCACGTCAGTCTTAGGAAGCGTGATTTAGGGAAAGTTGCGGTAGCGATGAAAAAGACCGGAGTTGTTGATAGAGGATTCGCATCTAATCGTTTTGCAAAAATATCTCGCACAGAGCGCAGCGAGGGATTAAGAATCGCTAATATCATCATTGAATTTGCTCATCGTCATGGATGCAAAGTCATTGTGTTTGAACATCTTGGCAACCTTAAACCTAAGCGCGGTAAATACTCGCGTAGATCCAACACCAAACGTGCTTACTGGCTCAAAGATAAAGTCGTTCAAAACGTTAGGAGAATTGCTTATCAACGTTATGCCATCCTAACTGCAAGAGTTAACCCAAAAGATACGTCCCGACTTTGTGCGGTTGACGGAACAGAGGTTTGGAGAGGAAATCATTACCTGCCAACACTTCTAGAATTCTGCTCTGGCTACAAGTATGGTGGCAAGTGTTATGCGACGGTTACGGGTTGGCGCGGTAACTCTGGTTTAAATGCTGCAAGAAATATCGGGCTTAAGTTTCTAGCCCGACAATTTGATCAGCCAAGGCTCGTCTTAGAGCGCAAGGCACAAAGAAAAAGCCTTCTACCCGTAAGGGTTGGGTTTGATAGGATTACAAGCAACAGTGGCGGCTAACCACTCCTAATCCTATCAAAGGTGATGTGTACTCGCCTACTCTTTCTCCTACCATCCTACGCCCGTTTGGTTGAATCTACGATTCTTGATCTCAACGAAGCGCTCACAGAGCAGATTTTGAACCCAAAAACTATGGTTGACACCGTTTAACTACGTTTCGGGACTACAC
>NZ_CAWUDP010000255.1:0-2482 GCF_963920835.1 Scytonema sp. PCC 10023 | reverse complement strand
AAGAAAAGACCACCCTCAACGGGCATAGCAATGCGGTTATAAGCGTAAGTTACAGTCCAGATGGCAAGACTTTGGCTTCTATAAGTTGGGACAACACTATCAAACTATGGGATGTGAATACAGGTCAAGAAAAGACCACCTTCAACGGGCATAGCGATACGGTCTATAGCGTAGCATTCAGCCCAGATGGCAAGACCTTAGCTTCTGCTAGTTGGGATAAGACTATAAAACTGTGGGATGTCGCTACAGGCAAACAAAAGACCACTCTCAAAGGGCATAGCAATACGGTCCAGAGTGTGAGTTACAGCCCAGATGGCAAAACCTTAGCTTCTGCAAGTGATGACAACACCATAAAACTGTGGGATGTGTCTACAGATAAACAGACGACCCTCACTGGGCATAACAGTGCAGTTACTAGCGTCAGTTACAGCCCAAATGGTAAAACATTAGCTTCTACGAGTTCTGACCAGACCATAAAACTGTGGGATGTCGCTACTACTCAACAAAAGACTACCCTCAACGGGCATAGCGGTACAGTCTTTAGCGTTAGTTTCAGCCCAGATGGCAAGACCTTAGCTTCTGCGAGTCGGGACCAGACCATAAAACTGTGGGATGTTGCTACAGGCGAAGAAAAGTTCACCCTCATGGAACATAACAATGCAGTCTCTAGCATCAGCTTTAGCACAGACGGCAAGACCTTAGCTTCTGGGAGTTCTGACAGCACTATAAAACTGTGGGATCTGACTACAGGTCAAGAAAAGACCATTCTCAACGGGCATAGCAATACGGTTATAAGCGTGAGTTACAGCCGAGATGGCAAAACCTTAGCTTCTGCCAGTTATGATAAGACCATAAAATTGTGGGATGTGGCGATAGGGAAAGAAAAGACCACCCTCAACGGGCATAGCGATGTGGTCAATAGCGTAGCATTTAGCCCAGATGGCAAGACCTTAGCTTCTGCAAGTGATGACAAGACCATCAAACTGTGGGATGTGGCTACAGGTAAAGAAAAGACCACCCTCAAAGGGCATAGCGATAAGGTGAACAGCGTAGCATTCAGCCCAGATGGCAAAACCTTAGCTTCTGCAAGTTCTGACATAACCATAAAACTGTGGGATGTGGCTACAGGCAAAGAACAGACCACCCTTAACGGGCATAGCGATAAGGTCAGGAGCGTAACTTTCAGCCCAGACAGCAAAACCTTAGCTTCTGCAAGTACCGATAATACAGTAATTTTATGGGGTTTAAATTCTATTTTATCTAATTTAGATTTTGATAATCTTATGAAACGCGATTGTGATATAATTCGAGATTACTTGCAAACAAATCCCAAAGTTAGCAATAGCGATCGCACTCTCTGCAACGGCATTGGCACTTATAATTACAAATTTTAAAGTAAGCGCTCGCACTCTCTGTGACGGCATTGGCACTCACAATTACAAATTTTAAAATTAGCGATCGCACTCTCTGCAACGGCATTGGCACTTATAATTACAAATTTTAAAGAAAGCGATCGCACTCTCTGCAACGGCATTAGCACTTACAATTACAAATTTTAAAGAAAGCGATCGCACTCTCTGCAACGGCATTAGCACTTACAATTACAAATTTTAAAGAAAGCGATCGCACTCTCTGCAACAACATTGGCACTCAAAATTAGAGGAGAAACACCAAGAACAAGAAATGCGTTACTCCACACAAGAAACCACACCAGCCAAAGAATTCTCCTACGCAATCACAACCGCCTCAGCATCAGGACTACACTTAAGCCTGCTACGCCTCTTCTCCTTCTCACAACAAACTTGCCCTTTCGGCGTTATCGTAAAAACTCTTTTGAGCAAGTGTTCTAGCCGGAATAGCGAGCATGATTGCACGCAAAGCGCGATTGGTGCCTAATACGGTAGGCGATCGCGAACGCGAGTGCGTGTCCCCTTGGAACTCAGCGCTGCTTTCAGCAGATCGCCATGCAGGGCGGCTCATGAAGGAGCATCGCCTCCAAGAATTCTGGGGCAATTAGGAGAGGCAGAAAGGAGGCTCGCGGAAAATAGATTAAGCAAAGGCATTTAACACTCTTTTTATAAAATTCCAGCTTATATTTATATGTTCTTCATTTGAAAACTGAATTAACTCATTACACTATATATATATACAGACGGTAACTAAGTTAAACTTTATAAATTAACAAATTTAACGCCTCAGAGAGTGATTTCTGAGGCGTTTAAATCAATTATCAGTTATCAGTTATCAGTTATCAAGTACCCGCAGTACCAGTTTTTTGGCTTCGGCGCGAGCGCTCAGCCGAGCGGTCACTGTTCACTGTTCACTGATAACTGTTAAAGGCTATTGCACTAAAATCGAGCGTATCAAAATGCTCATAACTTCACCCGTGTTGCCAGTTGGTACCAGGGGACTCCAATCACTAATTTCGGCGGGTAGAGTCGATAGGAGGTATTACTCTCCGTACCTCTCTGTTAAATCTAGA
>NZ_CAWUDP010000254.1:0-2486 GCF_963920835.1 Scytonema sp. PCC 10023 | reverse complement strand
TTTGCCCGTGCTGGTGTCCCACAGTTTCACCGTGTTGTCAAGACTTCCTGAAGCCAGAATCTTGCCATCCGGGCTGAAGCTGACGCCATTAACCTGTTTTGCGTGTCCTCCCAACGTGTTTGGAACTACAACATTATGCACTGTATTGAGTAACGTCAGTTCCACTTGTCTGCGAGTATCCGCATCCACCCAAGGTGTACTTTGCATTTTCTCTACCGCTCTCAAACTTGTTTCTAATGCTTCCCGCCCATTTAAATTCAACTGTCCATCTGAAGTCTTCGCTAAAGAATTGATTTCATTGATAGCAGCACTCCACCAACCCACACCCGCCACCCCTACTAAACCCAGTGCTACCACTGAAAAACTACTCAACGCCAAGTAGATCCGTCGCTGTAGCCGTTCCTTTTCTTGCTGTCTACGCTGTTCCTGTTTCTTCTGTTGCTCCTGTGATGCCAAACTCTGCTCAATCAATTCTCGTTCTGCTGTGCTGAGTTCATCTTGACGCTTGTCTAACCACTGTTGCGCCTCTACCAGGGACAACCCTCGCAACAATGTACTCTCGTCTTTACCCATTGCTTCCCATTCCCGCATCCGCCCTTTGAGCCTTTCTTGCCAAGTGCGAAACTCCCGGTGCTCGTTCATCCACTTTTGCAGTTGCGTCCATTGGCGAATCAGGGCTTCATGCACGACCTCAACTGTTTCTGCTTTGTTCTCTTCATCCCGCCCGGTTACCACCAATCGCTGCGACGCCAGACGTGTGACCAAATCCCAATCCTCTTTTCTGAATGCATCCCGAGTTGCAATACATCTGGTGTCCTCCGTCCCTTCCCCCGGACGTACCAGCTGAATGAATATTTTCTCTACCCGTTTCTGGTCGGCATCACTCAAGTGCTCGTATACCGCTTGTGCATGGTTTGCCAACGCTTTTGTCACTCCCCCAATCTCTTCATATGCCTGATGTGTCAGTTGTCCTTGCCTTTGCTTTGACCACAGTTGGGTTAGGGCAAATTCCAGTAAGGGTAGATTTCCTGGCTCATTTTTGACATCCAACAGTATCCGCTCTGTCAGCCCTGATTCCAGTGTGACTTCCATTTTCTGTGCTGGTATCTCTATTGCCTCCTCCATCTCCTCTTGTTTCATGGCAAGGAGAAATTGGGGCTTATACAGCTGTAATGCTTCGCTAAAGGGAGTATAACTCAGAACATGGCTAAAAAAGTCCGCCCGCAATGTCAACGCTATCGTTAGATCATGTGGTGCTGATTTCACTGCACTCAGCAATGTATCCACAAACTGCTGTTGCTCAAACACGTCCTGACACAGAGTGTACAACTCCTCAAATTGGTCAATCACTAACAACAGTCTTTTGTGCGGATATCGTTCTGTCAGACTTGCCATCACTTGCGATAAGGTGACATCTCCCTGTCGCATCTGCTTTGATAACTCTGCGGCTTTTGCTATTTGTTCAATTGCATCAGCTTCTGGTTTGAGTAACCGCACCAATGCCGCCGCCAGTCCATAAAACGGTTGACTTTGAGGACGAAATGTCTCAATCAGCCAATTCCCCATCGAGCGCAACTCTGGTATCAATCCGGCAAACACCACACTCGACTTGCCACTACCACTTGAACCCATCACTGCCACTAACGGCTGTGACTGCGCTAGTTGAACTAAACTGTTGACAAATTTCTCTCTACCAAAAAAGAATCCTGCATCTTCCTGTGCAAATGCTAGCAATCCCTTGTACGGATTCGGCGGTACCACTTCTATTGCTGCTTGAGTTGCCAATCCATCCGACACCGCAACCGTCTGCTGTTTTTTGAGCAACACTGGCGTGTGCTGCTCCATAAACCTTACTATCTGGGAGCAGCCTAACTCGTAGGCAAACTCTACCCCTTCCCCTGCCCCAATCCCATCATAAAACGCCACGGCAAATGCAATGGCCGCTTTGTCTCCCACCGCTTGGTTCATTCCAATCACATAATCTATATGTTGGCTGATGGCTTGTGCTTGAATGAGTGAGTAACAAGCGTTTAACACCACACACTCCACTCCCTTTGTTGCAAATAGCTTAAACAGGCTTGCCAACTCCTGCGCTTCTACACACGCCACTTGCCCGATTTCATCTTCTAGAACAATTCCATCCTCTCCGGCTCCATGCCCACAAAAGTGTATTATCTGTGGCTGAGTGTCCAACACTGCTCGGTAGAAGTCCCTTAAGCGCACCGCCCATTTTGCCCTCAACTGGAACTGTTGGCGCTTCGCTGCTCTTTGCAATCCCTCTTCTATCTCCCTCACCTCTAGATCCAGTCGCAGTTGCGAGGTATTTCTCGGATTGGCTGCCAGTAGTAGTATTGTTTTGACTGTGGTCACGCGTGTGTTATTAGTCATGTCAACGTACACATTAGCAGCACTCACCTTTTGGATTAACCGAACTCAGACAACTTCTCTACTTCTGGTTATAGATGAAATTTACATCAGCTTATGCA
>NZ_CAWUDP010000253.1:0-2535 GCF_963920835.1 Scytonema sp. PCC 10023 | reverse complement strand
TTGTGGTCAGCACTCCTTGTCATTTTATACGGTTTTTAGCGATTATATTCTACTACGTCATTTTCTGCTGACCTGGTTGAAAAAACAAGGGATTGATGATGCATTAATTCAACCCTATTCCGGACATTCTTCTCGGCAGTCCTTGGAAGTATATTCACGGCTAAGTATTGGCGAAGCTCAAGAAATTTATGACAAAGTGATGCTGAAATTCCCTGTTTGAGAGGATTTCAGCCAGTTGGCACAAGGTGACAGCTTCTCTAGCCTTACGCCAATAACCGTCATCAACGGCTCTGCAAATCCTCCAAACAACGGAATTGAGCGTATCATAGCTAATGACAAAAGAGTTGGATCAAGCGTTGTATTAAGAACTCCTAAAATTGCCCTTTCTGCGGCTTTACGAGTATACGAGCGACAAATGACGTTCGCATTTGTGATTTGAACCATAGGGTGACCAAATTTTGAACCATAGCGTGACCAACAGTTAACGTAAAAGCAGGGTTTACAGCCAAAATGCCAGATCACATTTTGTATCAAAGCGTGACCGCGTGTCTGAATTGTGAATCATAATAAGTCCTAGAGTTGTAAAACCACTACTAAAAAAACTGAGCGTAAAATCACTTGTTTTTTATTCAACTTTGAGACAAAATATGGTTCAAAGGGACAAGTTATGGTTCATATAAAGCGCGTGTCTTGGATTTTTAGGTTTCAACCGTGGGTTTTCAACTCGTTGTGTCCCAATATTTAAAGGCACAAAAGTGCCGTTCTGAACCAATGAATAGAGATGAGTTTGAGTATTGGTGCAGTTTACAGCATTATTCGGCACAAACAATTGATTTGATTGCTGTGATTCGGTCATCCCCGCCCTCACGTAGAGTACAAGGAAGAAACAAGAACGTTTGCGGGGTGTACCCAAGCCGGAAAATGGGTCTGACAATCCAATTCGAGAGCCGGACAGTGGAATTGTGGGCAATTTACCATATGGAACACGACCCCAAAGTTTTAGAGTTCTACGACCAGCCACCACCCTTTCTAATCCAGTATAAAAATAAATCGGGACGTAATATAGGTCACTATCATACCCCAGACTTTTTTGTATTACGTGATGATGGTGCGTGCTGGGAGGAGTGGAAAACAGCATCAGAATTAGAGAAGTTAGCCGAGAAATATCCCGGACGCTATCAAAAAACCGCATCTGGTTGTTGGCGTTGTCCGCCAGGAGAGGCTCACGCATCACAATTTGGTCTAAAATATTGCGTCCGCACTGATACCGAGTTGCATCCCGTATTTACCCAAAACCTGATATTTTTGGAGGATTACTATGGAAACAAATCCTCTTTGATAACTTTTCATGCAAAAGAGATTACACAATTAGTACAAAAAAATCTTGGCATCACAATTGCTGCATTACTATCTGAGTTGGAAGGAGTATGTGCTAATGATGTATATATAATGATTGCCACAGAGCAACTCTACGTAGATTTGTCAGATGTACACATCATTGAACATTGGCGGACACGACTGTGGATAGACCAACAAACTCATGACGCTTACACCCATGCTCAGAGTTCTGTGGACGCTCTTTGCAGCAAGATATATCCGACAAAACTCTTACCAAATACAGTCTTAATGTGGGATAAGTCGTTATGGACTTTAGTCAACTTAGGTGAGACCACAACGACGTTGCTACCAGAGTCTGGGAAACCAATACAGTTACCAACAGCATTTTTTCTCAAGTTATTTGATAGTGGTGCAATCTGTGTCCATGAGGGCATTACAGACCGAGCCAGAAATGAAACTGTACGTGCTTTGATGGATAGCGCAACTCCAGAGGACTTAAAAGAAGCAAATCGAAAATTTAATATAGTACAAGCATATTTTCAACGACATACAGATATCTATTCTGACATTAACCCTCGTACCTTGCGACGATGGGTACAGCAGTTCCGTGAGGCAGAAAGGACTTATGGTTGCGGTTATGTTGGTTTGCTCAGAAGTAAAACCAAACAAGGGAATCGCCGACCAAAAGCGCCAACTGATTCAAGTGAATTATTAGATAAATTTATTAGAGAGCATTTTGAGACACCAAGACAAGCAACAGCTGCTTCAGTATATCGGGCATATGTCAGAGCTTGTATTGCATCAAATATACAACCTCTGAGTAACCGCACCTTTTACCAACGTCTAAAAAAACGCCCAATCCACGAGCAGACTTTAAAGCGTCAGGGGGCAAAAGCCGCATATGCAACAGAGCCTTTTGTATGGGAACTAGAAAAAAGTACACACCCTCATGGGATTCGTCCCTATGAGGTAGTACATATAGACCATACTGAGCTTGATATCGAATTACGCTCAACCGCGACAGGAAGATTACTAGGAAAACCCTGGCTAACCTTATTAACCGACGCTTTTAGTCGTCGAATTTTATCAGCATATTTGACTTTTGACCCTCCTTCTTACAGAAGTTGCATGATGGGGCTGCGTCTAGTACTGTGCGACAGAAATAATCAGACAGTTTAAAATTGAGAAATGACATGA
>NZ_CAWUDP010000252.1:0-2619 GCF_963920835.1 Scytonema sp. PCC 10023 | reverse complement strand
TGAGCAGTTTCGTAAAGCTGTCAGCAAAAAACTTTACCAGATATATCATGAAGTGTTCCGCGTTCCCACCCTAGAATCTCAAAATCTGATTCCGGTTCTTCTGGATCTTGACACGCGTAGTGTAGAAATTTCTAGTGAGTTGGAAATTACCAGTCTGACTCCTTTAAAGGTGAGGATGGGTGAAGAAGCAAAGAGGAACAAAAACATAGCGATATCTCAAAGTACGAGCAATTCCTCAGAAGAAGTTATCAGCAAATTTCATCACTCACCCAAACGCTACTTTGGTCAAGAACGAGAATTCTTAGTGACTGTAGATGGAAAACAAGAAACAATTAAAGTCAACCAGTTAATTCAAGCTGCTTGGGGGCATTTAATTGAGTTAACCGACAACTACCGCAAACATCCAAGCCGTAAATTTTCTCAAGGAGACTTTCAAAAAGTAGTAGTAACTTACCCAACAATAGCACCACCACTTGTTCGCAACCAGGTGAAGCCGCTTGTAGAAGAACTTGGCATTGAAGATGTACAAATTGTTGACGAAGCTACTGCTGTGGTAAGATTCCATCTTTGGCGAGAATTTGGGGACGAACTCAACATTGACATGGAGTACTTCAAGACCCGTTGTCGCCGAAAAGGTGAGGAATGGTCACAAAATGTCCTCGTCTTGGATATTGGTGGCGGAACAACTGACTTAGCCTTAATTGAACTTACTTTGAAAGATATCACTCCCTCATTTAAGGATAAGAAAGACCGGGGTCTTGGGGGACGATATTATCAAATTACTCCTAAGCTGTTAGGTTCTTCCGGTCATTTACAATTGGGCGGAGAATTAATTACTCTGCGAATGTTTCGATTGCTCAAGGTGGCAATAGTTGACTGTCTGCTAACAGCTATTACGACAGGTGAGTTGCAAAGTGACAAACTCCAGGATTTAATTCCTAATCTCAGCGAGCGCTTTCTCGAAAAAGATGAATACAAGCATGGCTCACTTTTAAAATGTATAGATAAACGGTATCCAGAACGTGAAGCTGCTGCTTACAAAGATGCTTTAGATACCGTAGAGCAAGTGTTACCTACCCGTTGGCAAGATGCGCCCCAACGCTTGCAAGCCTTCTATACCCTTTGGGATTATGCTGAAGCTGCCAAACTCAAACTCGGACAAAAGCCACCACAAACCTTTACTCTTTCTGAGCAGCAAATTTCTGAACTACTAAACCAAACTGGAATTGATTACAGCCTCGGCGAACAAAACTTTAATAAGTTTTCCGTCACCCTCAACAGCGAGCAATTTGAACGGGCAGCATTTTCAGTGATTACAGAAGCAATTGGCATTGCTAAAGGATTGATGGAAAGTCGTTTGAATAGCCAAAATCATCACCAAGAAAATTCTGAAGTAGAAGAACAAGATGATAATCAAGAAAACTCCGAACCTCAAAAAGAAAAAGTTGATTGGTTGATTTTGTCTGGCAAAACTTGCAATCTCGACATGGTTCAACGGGAAATCTACCAAGAATTTAGCAAGTCCGATAACTTCGTGTGGAATCCAGAGCGTATTACCTTTGATCCACAATTTACCAAGCTAGCTACTTCTGCTGGAGCTTGTTATGCTGAAAAGATGAGACAACTGGAATTCAACCCAGAAGAAGCTAAACCATTGCTGCGTAGAGGAGTAAATAGGTTGCTTATTGATGTTCAAAACTTGTTTTATTATCTGCCTTGTAACTTTAAACGGACAACCCGAACTGGTGAATTGTTGGAGATATTTCAAGCCGGACAAGAACTTTATCAACTCTCTCCCACTGATACGGTAGCAAAGGTTCGCACTGATGAGTGGCTAGGCATACAATTGAGCAACATTATTTACCGTCAAGACTACGAGGGTGGGCAATTACAACTTTGGGGTAGCTTCAATGGTAACAATCTCTGGAATATACTCAAGCAGTCAGATGCGCAAATGAACTCAGAGAAATTCTTTCTAGATACCATAAAAATTCAGTTTGAAATTGATTTAATACTGGATATCCGCATTCTCATTTGTCGAAAACAACCTCATTATTTAATTGACGAGCGCGATGGTGATGGCATTGATGCCACACAAGTAACAAGAGCAACTAATGCAAGTACAGAAGCACCAGCATTATTTTCTTCAGAAAAATTGAATCATGGAGATATTGCTGTCACTGTGTTAGAGCCAAGTGCTGTGGATCGACCAAACGATTATGATCTAGTCTTTGCAACTGGCAACTCTAATACTAAGTTCCAAAATTTTCGCTATAGCAGCGACAGCAACCAGCCGCCAGTTAAAGGTTTAATTAGTAAACCTTTACCTGATTTTCCAGAAAGCGGTAAGCACACTTTTTATATTCGTAACATCGATCCGCAAACAAACGAGCAAAAATGGTTGAGAATTGGTGAACTCAAGAAACCAGATGTGACTCCAGAATTTCCTTGCCAATATCGCGTTAGTCTCGATGAAAAAGGTATGCTGCGGTTGCACGTTGGTGAAGTTCCCTATTGGGAATCAGACAATCAAGAATGCCTTTTAGAAGAGGGATGCGTTTTTCGCACTGAATTGGATTTGCAACCTAATGATGTTGATAGAGAGCGCGACCCGTTTTG
>NZ_CAWUDP010000251.1:0-2701 GCF_963920835.1 Scytonema sp. PCC 10023 | reverse complement strand
CGCGCAGTCGGCGATCGCTCAGGCGAAGCCACAACCCTCAATAACATCGGTACAGTCTACTCCAATTTAAGAAAAAAGCAGGAAGCACTCAAGTACTACAACCAATCTCTGCCCCTTAGACGCGCTGTCGGCGATCGCTCTGGCGAAGCTATAACTTTAGGTAATATTGGAGCCTTGTATCGTGATACGAACCGACTGACTGATACCATTTCATATTTAGAGAACTCTGTCAAAATCATCTTGGAAATGCGCCAAGGTTTACAGCGGCAAAATCGTCAAAAGTTTCTCCAGGATAACAATTGGAGTGTAACCGCTCTCATCGATGTTCTTATTGACCAGAAACAATATGATAAAGCTTTTGAATGGGTTAACTTATTCACCACCGCTGAGTTAGCTGATTACACTCGCTTGATTAACGCCAAAGTTGCCAACCCACAAGTACAGCCAAGGCTTGACAAGTGGAATAGGCAGAATCAACAGCTCGAAGCCTTGCGACAGCAACTACAAGATAAATTTTCTGAGGATTTATCTAAACAAGTTCGGCAATTAGAAGCACAAGTTTACAAAGATGCTGAACGTATCTCCCAGAATTTTCCTGAAGTGGCAGAACTGTTTGAAACCACGCCTCCAGATATTGAAAAGCTGAAATCTTCTATCCCAACAGGAACGGTTGTTGTTCAACCAGTCTTACTGAATAATTCTATTGCTATCTTTGTTTTAACCAAAGACCGTTTGAATGTGGTTAAAAAACCGATTGACGCCAGTAAGTTTGACCAACGCCTCACTAAGTACCTCGAAGATGTGCAAAAGGATGGTAATAGTGACTACATCGAAACTGGCAGCAGCCCACTCTACGATATCCTGATTCGCCCTGTAGAGAAAGAAATTCAGGCTTTGTCCCCCAAAGAGCTAAGTATTATCACCAGCGGCGAACTCCGTTACCTTCCTTTTGAAACTCTTTATGACAAACAAAAACAGGAATTTTTAATTAAGAAATATCCTGTTAATTATCTTACCCGCATTTCTACTCGTTCTTTAGAACCACAAGGAACACAAAAGCTTGTAAACCAACAACAAGCTGTTTTGGCATTTGGTAATCCCGTACCTCGTGAGCCACAACATATCCCAGGTGCAGAGGAAGAAGTTAAAAATATTACCCAACTGTTTCCAACAAGTCAAGCTTACCTCCGCAACAACGCTACCCTGAACAACTTCAAAACTTACGCTTCCCGCTTTCCTTTGCTGCACTTGGCAACTCACGGTTGCTTCCAAGAGGAAGATTGTAAAAAGTTGAACTTAAAAAAGAATACATTACTCTTTGCTGACACTCAATTTGATATTGCTGATGCTGCGCGTTTGGGGTTACAAGGTACGCAACTGCTCACTCTCAGCGCTTGTCAAACGGCTCAAGAAACCAATTCTTCACGAGAGGGAATTGTAGGTGTTGCTTACATATTTGAGCGTGCTGGTGCTAAAGCAGTGATGGCGGGTTTGTGGGCGGTTGATGATAAAGCAACGCAAAATCTGATGATTGACTTTTATAAGAACCTCAAGCAGGGTATGAGCAAAGGAGAAGCACTGCAAAAAGCCAAGCTGAAGCAAATTGAGCGTCATCCTTATTATTGGTCGCCTTTTGTCCTGATTGGCGATGCACGGTGAAACGGTACACAGTTATCAAGCAACTGAGAACTGATTCTCGTTCCTTGCTAGAAGCAAGGAATGCATAACTTGAGGCTCTGCCTCAATATAATCGTTTGGAGGCAGAGCCTCCTTTTAGGCATTCCCATGCTCAGCATGGGAACGAGAACGCGTGTAGAGACGTAGCATGCTACGTCTCTACATAGGCGCTCCTGCCTGCAAACAATCTTATCTGAAGCGTATTGCGCTATATTCAAATCCTGTGTATGGTCAACATTGTGTTGCCTTTGCAAATGATGTCTGATGTTGTTAACTACACTCAGGAACTGCTTGCAGCGTCAAAAATCTGTTGTGCAGTCAAGTTTAACTCAGGAAATGTTAATGACTGAATACGCTCATCTCCCCTAAACTGGTTCACTTGGTACTCATCTTCAACTAACGAATAAATAGAGATTGTGGGTTGTTTAGGATTGCCAATTAAATTACGCCCACCAAGAGCAAGATAATCCACAATCCAGTATTCAGGAATGCCAATTCCTTCGTACTCACCATATTTTTTGTGGTAATCATCTCGCCAGTTACTACTAACAACTTCAATCACGAGAGGAATTGATGCACCTTGAGTAACAGTAGATTCCTTTTTCCAAAGTGGTTCCGCTGCCAAATTAGAACGATTTAGTATCAACACATCTGGCGAGTAACCTGATTCGCTTTCAGGTGGTTTGACTAGCGCTGTTTTAGGTATGGAATAGGGAAGCTTTAGTCGTTTAATTTCTACTGCTATTTCTAGGGTTAAAAAACCTATGATGTCTTCATGTCCTCCCAGTGGTTGCGGCATTTTAACGATGACTCCATCGTGAAGTTCATAACGTCCATCTTCCGGTTTCAAGAGTGCAAACTCTTCAAATGTTACTAGTTTGCGTATAACTTGAGTCATTTTTCCTTCTCCTCATTTCCTTGTTCTTCTATCCATTTTGCGATAAGGCTTGTGATTAGCAAGAAATCCTATGTAGGGTGGGCACTGCTAGTCAAGCCATTGCAGTTCTAGAGTATCGGTGGGCAC
>NZ_CAWUDP010000250.1:0-2702 GCF_963920835.1 Scytonema sp. PCC 10023 | reverse complement strand
ACTGTTTGAAGCCCAAGTGGAACAAACACCCGATGCTGTAGCCGTCGTGTTTGAAGATACACAACTGACTTACAAACAACTCAACCAACAGGCAAACCAGTTAGCACAATACTTACAAAAGCTAGGCGTAGGACCAGAGACACGGGTCGGCATTTGTGTGGAGCGCTCTGTGGAGATGGTGGTGGGATTGTTAGGCATTCTCAAGGCAGGGGCTGCTTATGTACCTATTGACCCTGCCTATCCTCTAGAGCGCTTGACGTATACGTTGAATGATGCCCAAGTCTCCGTGCTGTTGACCCAACAGCATTTGGTTTCATGTCTTTCTGCTCCCAAAGTGCAAGTGATATGCCTGGAGCGTGATTGGAACGTCATTGCACAAGAGCGCAAGGAAAATCCTGTCAGTAAAACCACAGGGGAAAATTTAGCTTACATAATATATACTTCTGGCTCAACAGGTAAGCCTAAGGGCGTCTTAGTCAACCATTCAAATGTAGTCCGCCTTTTTAAAGCGGTTCAGTCATGGTTTAACTTCAACGAAATTGATGTGTGGACACTTTTCCACTCCTCTGCATTCGATGTCTCAGTCTGGGAACTCTGGGGCGCTTTCCTTCATGGCGGGCGGTTGGTGTTAGTGTCTTACTGGATAAGCCGATCGTCCTTAGAGTTCTATAACCTACTTTGTAGAGAGCAGGTAACAGTTCTCAATCAGACACCTTCTGCTTTCTACCAACTTATTGAAGCTGAAGAAACTTTAGGTGTTGCTCAAAATCTGGCTCTACGCTTGGTTATATTTGCTGGAGAAGCCTATGAACCGCAAAGCTTGAAGCCGTGGTTGAAGCGTCATGGGGATCAAGTACCTCAGTTGATCAATATGTATGGGATCACGGAAACAACTGTACACGTCACCTATCACCGATTGTTAGAAGCTGAGTTAAGTGAGACTTCGGCCAGTATTGTTGGTCGTCCCATTCTTGACCTTCAGGTTTACATACTAGATCAGTACTTACAACCTGTGCCCATTGGAGTTCCAGGTGAAATATACGTAGGTGGTGCTGGTCTCGCCCGTGGCTATCTCAACCGCCCAGACGTAACTGGTGAACGGTTTATTCCGAATCCTTTTAGCAATGAACCAGGTGCACGCTTGTATAAGACTGGAGATTTGGCGTGCTATCGAGTTAACGGAGACGTAAAATACCTCGGTCGTATTGACAACCAAGTGAAAATTCGTGGCTTCCGTATCGAGCTAGGGGAAATTGAATCTGTGTTGAACCAATACCCTGCAGTTCAGGAAGCCATTGTTGTTGCTAGGGAATATGCAGTCGGTGATACACGCCTTGTAGCATATCTTATCCCCGATCAAAATCATGCGTTTACAGTTCGGCAATTGCTTTGTTTAAAAAGAGAGGGTCTTCTTGCCGATCGGCTACAGTACGAGTTGCCAAATGGTATGCCCATCATCCACCAGAACAAAGGGGAAACAGATTTTGTATATAGGGAGATCTTTGAGGATAATACTTATTTGAGGAATGGAATCACTTTCAATGAAGGGGATTGCATTTTTGATGTAGGTGCTAACATTGGTTTGTTTACGCTTTTTGTAGGTCAGGTGTGTAAAAATGCTGTTATTTATGCATTTGAGCCGATTCCACCTGTCTTTGAAATTTTACGTATTAATTCTGCTTTATATGGATTGAACGTCAAGCTGTTTGAATATGGCCTGTCTAGTGAGGTAGGGACTGATGTGTTTACATATTATCCTTACGTTTCCATTATCTCCGGGCGCTTTGCAGAAGCCGTAGAAGAACAAGAAATTGTCAAGTCCTTTATGCTTAACCAGCAGCAGATAAAAGCAAATAAGACAGCGCTACCTACAAAAGAACTCAATGAGATGCTAAATGAGTTCTTAAAAGAGCGGTTAAGTAGCGAACGTTTTACTTGCCAACTGAAAACACTTTCTAGTGTGCTCCATGAACATGGTATTGAGCGGATCGATCTGCTGAAAATTGACGTCGAGAAAAGTGAACTAGATGTACTTGGTGGTATCGAAGAGGACGATTGGCAGAAGATCAAGCAGATTGTTGTGGAAGTTCACGACATAAATAACCAATTGGAACGCGTTAAAATGCTACTTGAGAGCCACGGGTACAACTTAACTGTGGAGCAGGATATTAGGCTTAAAGACACTAACCTGTATAACATTTATGCTGTGCAACTACCCAAAGAGCAGAAACTTCAAATTGAGTCTGATAGTCAGCTTGTAAGTGAGTTCCAAACAATTTGGAGTAATCCACGTCAATTAATTGCTGGGGCACAGGGTTTCTTGCAAGACAAGCTACCAGAATATATGGTGCCCTCGGCATTTGTGATTCTGGAGACCCTACCACTAACACCTAACGGTAAGCTAGACCGCAAGGCATTGCCCGTACCCGATTTAACCACTGAACTGAAAGGCACTTTTGCGGCTCCTCGAACCCCCATAGAAGAAATGTTGGTGGGAATTTGGGCTGAGATACTCGGGCTAGAAAAAGTAAGTATCTACGACAACTTCTTTGAGTTGGGAGGGCATTCTCTTTTAGCTAGCCAGTTAATCTCGCGAGTACGCAATGCCTTTCAGGTGGAGTTGCCTTTACGCAACCTTTTTGAAGCTTCCACTGTAGCCAGCTTTGCTGAGAACATCGAAACCACTATTAGGGCTGGAGCGG
>NZ_CAWUDP010000249.1:0-2722 GCF_963920835.1 Scytonema sp. PCC 10023 | reverse complement strand
TCTGACACTTGCTCCCAATTACGTCAATGCTCACAACAACAAGGGGAATGCGCTACAAAGTTTGGCATCCCTACAGTCGAGCTTATCGCAGCACACACAAGCACTCTCTAGGTACGAGCAAGCTATTGCATCTTACGATACTGCTCTGACACTTGCTCCCAATTACGTCAATGCTCACAACAACAAGGGGAATGCGCTACAAAGTTTGGCATCCCTACAGTCGAGCTTATCGCAGCACACACAAGCACTTACTACCTACGAGCAAGCCATTGCATCCTACGATACCGCTCTGACACTTGCTCCCAATTACGTCAATGCTCACAACAACAAGGAACTTGCGCTACGGAACTTGGGTAACTTACTCAAAGACTTATCTCATGATGAACAAGCCCTCCAGTGTTACAAGGACGGCTAGCTGAAAGCCCTTGAGGATGTGTTTGACTCACGATGACACATCCGTGCTTTAGACAAGGGATGAAAGCTGCCGACGCAGGGTTTAGCCTGCCGTCACCCTTCTCAACAGTCTTTCTAAGTACTCACTAACGCTGACGTTTTCTTCTTTGGCTTTAATGACAGCGTTAGACCATGCAGTATCGGTTAACATAACACCTCGCTGCTTTTTGGTTTCTTCATATAAAACGGGTACATTCTTTATTCTTTTCTTGCCTTTTCCTGTTGACATATTTAGAACATATAAGTAGACTAATGTAACTTTAGCAAATAACAAGAAGGTGAGTCAAGCGTGTTAGTTTTAGAGTATAAAGCTAAGGCAAATAAAGCACAATTCAATTCAATTGAAGAAGCCATTAAAACAACCCAATTCGTTAGAAATAAATGCATTAGGTATTGGATGGATGCTTCAAGAGAAGAGAATATTAACAATTCAGCTATTAGTCGATACTCAACAGTTCTACGCGCTGACTTCCCGTTTGTTGCGGAGCTAAACTCAATGGCAGTTCAAGCAGCTGCTGAAAGAGCCTGGTTTGCAATCTCACGGTTCTACGACAATTGCAAGAAGAACAAACCAGGTAAAAAAGGATATCCACGGTTTGTGCATGACAACCGCTCTGTTGAGTACAAGACTAGCGGTTGGTCGCTGCACCCAACAAAACGTCGTATCACCTTCACTGACAAAAAAGGGATTGGTGAACTCAAATTAATGGGGAAATGGGACATACACACCTACTCCGTTAAGTCCATCAAGCGAGTTCGGATTGTCCGACGTGCTGACGGGTTTTATGTGCAATTCTGTGTTGATGTCGAGTGCAAAGAAGATGTTCAACCAACTGGTCAAGAAATTGGCTTGGATTTCGGCTTAGAACACTTCTACACTGATTCAAACGGGCATCATGAACCAAATCCTCGCTTCCTACGTAAAGCCGAGAAGCAAATAAAACACGCTCAACGCAGAATCTACAAAAAAGAAAAGGGCAAGAACGGTAGAAAGAAGGCTCGAAACCGATACGCACGTAAGCATTTGCAGATAAGTAGAAAACGTACTGAACACGCCAAAGCGAAGGCGCGTCACGTCATGCGGTCTAACGACTTATGCATCTATGAAAACTTGCAAGTAAAAAATATGGTGCGTAACCATCATCTGGCAAAAAGCATCAATGACGCTGGATGGAGGCAGTTTCGGAGCTATCTCGAATACTTTGCCAACAAGTATGGAAAGGTAGCACTGGCTGTGGAACCTCACTACACCAGTCAGCAGTGTCCAAATTGCGGCGCGATGGTCAAGAAGTCTTTGTCCACTAGGACTCACACCTGCAAGTGCGGATGTGTCCTGCAACGTGACCACGCTGCCGCAATCAACATACTCCATAAAGGCAAAGAAAAAATTGCTACCTCAGGGCATGGGGGAAGCAAGCCAACTTCTAAGAAGAAGGCAAGAAACGCTAGGGGAGTTGCAACCTCTACTCTTTCTGGGGCAACCCTGACTGAGCAAGTAGCGACGATGAGCCTAGAATCCCCTCGCATGACGGCAGGGGAGTGTCAACAAGCAGCATTGGTGTCATTTAACCAGGCATTAGATATCGCCCCAAATAATGACAATATTCGGGATTTGAAAGAGCAGATGCAAGAACTGCGTTCAAGCTAATCCAAAATCATTTTATGAGGGGTTTAAGGCTTTTACGTTTTACATACTGCCGCCTACCGTTAGCAATTGGTTGATACCGAGTTGCGTTCATAGCTGCAACTACCCCCTGCCCCTCCTTACAAAGGTAGGTATTTTGTATTTGGTCATTTTTTGACTATTTCAGCCAATGGTTAAATCCTGAAACAACCAAACCACGTTAAACAATTGAGAATTTTCTCAACTATTTTCGAGATTCAAAAAAACCTACCCTTGAAAGCCCTGCCCCTCTCCTTACCAAGGAGAGGGGTGCCCGGAGGGCGGGGTGAGGTTTTTGAACGCAACTTAGTATGAAAGCTGCTTGTGAGCGATTTCATTGACAAAGCTACTGGGTACTGGGGATTAGGGCAAGCCTCAATCGGAGATTTAAAATTTCTAGATTAAGATAATAGACTTCTTGCAAAAGTCAAAAAACGTGAATGTCATTAGTCGCGAAACGCAGTGTAGCGAGGAATCTCCACCAGATGTTTCGCTCCGCTCAACATGACAATTCAAGCATTTTTGCAAGAGGTCTAATCTCTTCCCAGTACCTAGTAGTCCTTAATCGTCAATAACCGGATATAAGCGTTTAAGTTTGATTCTTGC
>NZ_CAWUDP010000248.1:0-2733 GCF_963920835.1 Scytonema sp. PCC 10023 | reverse complement strand
TAGTACAGTTGAACTGTTATGGGAGTGAGCGCCGACTTTTAGTCTAAACTCCAGATGGTTATCAAGCCAGCCGCGAATGATGAAGGTTTGAACCATTTCAAAACTCCATTTCGCGAATATCGACAACACGCCCGTTGACCTTCACCAATTCACACCCGTTTATAGGGTCGCTTGCCCAGTTGAGTGCAATTTGACGGTAAGTGTCACTACCAGAGTTCAAATACTTCCTCATGTCGTCCAAAGTAGCTGCATACGCTTCTTTTGGAGAAAAGACCTCAGCAATAGAAGTCAGCGTTCTTGTACGCTCACGCTTTTCCCGTATAGATTCAACCAATGCCTTAGCTTTAGATAATTCGTCAGGTACAGCAGCTGGCGGTTGCTTAGTATTTCCTGTGTCACTGTTTTCTGTAGAAGCATGACGAGCGTGAACGTTCTCCCAATAAGCTGTATCTTCAGCAGTAATGCATGATTGATACGCCGCAGGGTTAATTACTCCAAATTCATCCTTTGGGGCTTCTGGTAGCACTTGGCACTCCTCTCCAACAACAGCTAGAGTATGAGGTGCAACCTGTTTTAAGATTTCTTGCGGTGTCCGTTCTTCAGTTACCCTCATTTCTTGAGGCAGTTGGACGGATGCCCTCCCATGCTTTAAAATTTCTTGCTCATCCAGTGTGGTATCGACACCCGCCAGCTTCCTAGTTTGAATATTGGCAGCTTTGTGTAAGACAGTATTTTGATAGTATTCCCAATGAATAGATAACTTAGCAGGAGCGTTCATAAACATCGCCAGAGCGTCTGCACGTTTCTTATGAATATCCTCTCCATGAGCCTTCTGAAGATTTTGAGCAACGAACATCAAAAAATTCTCGTCCAGCTTGCCCCGCTCAGTTTTCCAAGCCCCATTAGGTAGCCAGTCCCACTGAACATCTTTAGGGTCAACACGTCTATTGTAAAACGGTTCGGCACGTCTCGCGACGACGGCATTTTTTCTAGTAGAGATAGCGAGGCTTGTTCGTTGAGTCTCAGGCTCAGTTGTCAGCGTTGCGGAGCATTGAAGTTTAGTTTCTTCTGGCTTGTCTAAAATGCAAACTGTTTTTCGTTTTTCGCTCTCGCTCTTTTCTGAGAGAGTCTGAGTTAAGTCTGTATTAGTCTGAATAGTCTCGCGCACGCGATCTATATTATGCAATCGTTCATCTGACTGAAATTGACTTTCAATGGACTGAACAAAGGTTTCAGTAGAGTGAAGTTGAGTTTCAGTAGAGTGAAATTGAGTTTCAGTGGAGTGAACACCCTTATCAGATAAGGGCTCCAGCCCGTTTTTGTCTAAGTACCTTTGTGCGCGTTCAGAAATAAACCGAGGCTTAAAGTTAATAACTGCTTGAACAATTTCAACTGAATCAATGAATCCTTTGCGCTCCAATTGCTTAATTGCACCAGAGACAGCACCAGTACTCATCTTCATAAACTGAGCGACGGTTTTGATTCTACAGTCAACCTTGCGATCGCCCATTGGATTCTGACACAGCAAGTAATACAAGACTTTGACTTCACTGTAGGAAAGAACAGTAGTGACCTTTGCCCATTCCTCAATTGAGAGGCAGTGAAACAGCATTTCTTCTGACATCACCGCGACCCTCCAAAAAAAAGATTTTTTCCTTGACTTGTACTGCTTACTGTCATATAATTTCCTCACTTGTACAAATACTCTCAGTAGCGCAAATATTCTCTGAGAGTATCTTTGTTACCATTAAGTCAGTTGACTAAAAGAACTAAACTGACTACTCTAAAAGAATAATACAATATTCTATAAGAGTAAAGGGTAAAGCAAAAAAATATGGCAAAGATTCAAATCGGTTCAATCCTCAAAGAAGTTATGGACCGCTATGAGGTAAAAAATACAGACCTTGCAAGAATAGCCGGAACAAACCCACGGCACGTGAGCGACATCAAAGCGGGAAGAAAATCTTTGTCAACAGAATTGCTCACCTCAATGCTTGAAGCGTTCGACGAGCTAGCGCCAGGTGCAAGGATGTTATTTTGCAAAATGATGGCAGGTACAGGCGAAGAGCTAAAGCAATCAATGACCATTGGTGACAAAATCGCTGAGTTGGTAGCGATCGCCAACGATGACGACATTGAAAAAACCTTGCAAGCAGTTGCTTCTCGCTGGAAACAAGGCTACAAGGTTGACACTAGTAATAGTACGAATATACTAGAAAGCGAGGAACCAGAAAAGATACCTGACAAAATTGGTGTATAAATTTTTCTAATAACTGCAAATGATGGCTTTCTTGGTAAACCTGGGTATACTCCCAGGTGTTCTTTTTTTATTATTCTTTCAGTAGTTAAAAATCTGGTAAACAGGGGAATAATAACTCTACAGGTTTTTGTAGATCGGGTTTACCGCACTACTGTTATGAGAAAAACTATAGGATTCCTATTTGATTTTTGAAAAAAAAAGCGAGAAAATACGGAGGGGTGTACAAGTGTAAGAGCAGACAATGAAAAATCAGCATCTACAAACTGCAGTACTGCCTGCGGAAGTGGCAACTGCGATGGGATCACACGAAACCACTCAAAGGGCGATCGCCGAACTACAAGAATTTATTGCTTTGCGTCCAAATGCCCGTGAGGTAAGGAAAGCACTAGTAGTCAAGCTGGTTTATCAAGGCTACTTGTATGAACCTATCCCACTAATAATATTTTGTTAATCCAAATGTGGATAGTAGCAAG
>NZ_CAWUDP010000247.1:0-2835 GCF_963920835.1 Scytonema sp. PCC 10023 | reverse complement strand
CTGAGTATCCCACAACCGCACTGTGCCATCTCTTCCACCACTGACAATTCTCTGGCTATTTGTGCTTATTGCTACTGAATTTACGGAACCCTGATGACCTCTGAATGTAGCAACTTGCTTGCCCTGAGTATCCCACAACCGCACTGTGCCATCTCTTCCACCACTGACAATTCTCTGGTTATCAGTGCTTATTGCTACTGAATTTACGGTACCCTGATGACCTTTGAGAACATTTTTGTTCCTATTATTTTGGACTGCACTGAATAAGCTGTCTTGTACTGATGGGGGTAATGATTGATTGGGGAAACTAAACAAAGGTGAGCGGCTTTGTCCTACAAGACTAATTGCCCTTTCTAAACCTGTTAAAGGATCTGTCGCTGTCGATAACAAAATTTTGGCTGTTAGAGCAGCTTCTTCTATACGTCCTTTTTCTGAGCTTCGCCACAGAACGCTCACGAAAAATAACCCTGCAACCAGTCCACCAATTCCTAGCCACTGCAAAAGCTTTCTGTTATTATCTGCTTGTTGCGAAGCCTGAAAAAATTTCACCTGTAGCGGTGTCATATTATCGTTGGCTCGCTGTTTATAGTTCTTTAAGATATCTAAGTCTGGAGAACGCCAAAGACTCCCATTTGGACGACCATTTTGATTCCAATAGACTGCGGCTTCATCCAAGCGCCGCTGGAAGCGGATGTCGCTGCGGCTGCTATCAAGCCATTGTCTCATCTGTTCCCAATGGGCAAACAACGCTTCGTGGGTTATTTCAGCCGTTTCTGTTCCATCAAGGCTAGAGAGGGTTATTAATCTTACACCAGGTTGAGCAAACCGACCAATCACTCTTTTGACAGATTCTGGTTTGTCTGTGTAGGAAATCAAACTATCGATATTGGCACGACGACGGGTGTCGCTTGTCCCTTCCCCAAGTTGCACTAATCCCAGAAAGACTCGCTGGGCAATCTTTTTCTCTTCCTCATTCAGATTTTCATAGATGCGCTGAGCTTCGTCTGCTAAAGCTCCCCCGACACCACCAATTTGTTCAAGTGTTTTGACGGCTTGGACGCCATTTTTCAATCCCTCCCAGATGCGGGTTAAGGCAAACTGAAGTAGGGGTAATGCTCCTTCACGCCCAAGTGTATCGTTAATGAGTAAATTCACGACTGCTTCATCCAGTGGATGACCAGCTAGTTCTGCTGGTTTGGTTATCGCCCGCCGCAATTCCTCTGTACTCATAGCCGGAATAATTACACCCAGTTTGGCGATCGCCTGATTGAGCGCTGGATGTCGTTGAGTTTCTCCAAGGAAGTCGCTACGCAGAGTGATGATTACTGAGACACAACCAGAGCGATCGCCTGCGGCATGAATTAAGTTCTCAATAAATATTTGGCGCTCAATAGCGTCATCGCAAAGTGAGTAAACTTCTTCAAACTGGTCTACTAGCACCACTAACGGCGATACAGCAATCTCTGGTAAAACATTGGCAATGCGCCGTAAGCCATCATAAATAATAGTATCAGTAGTGTTACTGCTAGTTTGTTTTAATTCTTGTGCAAACTCGCGGGTTTTAGCCACAGGAGTTTGGTCATTCGTCGCCACTCTTGCCAAAACCGTTGCTAAAGCTTCCACAGGATGAGTCCCAGGGACAAGCACCGCCACTCGCGCTTGGCTTTTACCCGGTAGAGGACGACGGGCTAATTCTGGAATTAAACCTGCACGCGCTAGGGAAGATTTACCAGAACCAGATGGTCCTAAAATTGGTAGCAAACGTAATGGCGCTTCTGGTTGAGTTGTGTTTTCGTGAAGAGTCCGAAATAGATTCCACAATTTTTCGATTTGCTTTTCTCGCCCAAAATAGCGCTCGCCGTCAACTTCAAGAAATGCGAGTAGCCCTTTGTAAGGATTGGAACCTATTTCTCCTGTGGTAGAAACTTTCTCTTGTGGAAGTTGGCGCTCAAGTTGGTACTGGTAGATAACAACTTTGTTACCATCTCCAGAAATAATCGCACTGCTGATGGCATCCTTTTCAATTCTAATGCTGCGATTCTCATCCCTTAACCCGCGATCGCTCATGGATTCTGCCTCATCACCGATTCACCAGCATTAAAGTGTCAACCCAACAATACTTAAGTAGCTTATGCCGGTTTTCACCCAGCCAAGACAATGATTGATTTTGTGATAAAAACTTCATAAAAAATTGCATATTTAACGACATTAACGGAAAGATGACTCACACGTTGCCTTGGCTCCTTTATCATCAGGAGTTTTAAGTTCTTTGAAAACAGGATGATCCTGTAATCGCTCACAACCTGCTTTTAGCCAAGACTCAAATCTAATATCCCACAACCGCACTATGCCATCTGAACCACCACTGACAATTGTCTGTCCATCTGTGCTGATTGCTACAGAAGAGACGGAACCTTGATGACCTCTCAATTCAGCGACTTGCTTGCCTTTGCTATCCCACAACCGCACTGTGCCATCATCACCCCCACTGACAATTGTTTGCTTGTCTATGCTGATTGCTACTGTACTTACGTAACCTTGATGACCTTTGAGTTCAGCGAGTGGCTGACCTTTACTAGACCACAACCGTACTGTGCCATCATCACCCCCACTGACAATTGTTTGGTTATCTGTGCTGATTGCTACTGACCTTACCAAACCTTGATGACTTTTGAGTACGGCGAGTGGCTGACCTTTACTAGACCACAACCGCACTGTGTCATCATAACCACCACTGACAATTGTTTGGTTATCTATGCTAATTGCTACTGATAATACGAAACCTTGATGACCTTTGAGTACGGCAAGTTGCTGACCTTTACTAGACCACAACCG
>NZ_CAWUDP010000246.1:0-2847 GCF_963920835.1 Scytonema sp. PCC 10023 | reverse complement strand
CTACAACCAAGCATTTCCGTTGTTTCGTGCAGTCGGCGACAGGCGTGGAGAAGCTGTAACACTCAATAATATTGGGCACGTTTACGACACTTTAGGAGAAAAGCAAAAAGGACTTGAATACTTAAACCAAGCATTTCCGTTGTTTCAGTCCTGATCATGGCTACAAAACCTTACATTATCGCATTGAATAACGCTGAGTTTAAACTTCATAATGGCAACGCAGCAGTGAATCTGGCAGTGAAGATTGATGTTTTGGATCGGCTATCCCGTGGAAACTAGATAAACAGTATGGATATGTGAAGCGAAAAGGAGTGCGATGGTGGGGAGCGATCCATACGTGTCAACTTAAGATTTAAACCCTTGCGATGAGGTCGTTTCTCGTTCTTTGCCAGATGCTGGGAATGCATAACTGTGGGCTGCTTGCTGCCTCAATATAATCATTGCGAGGCAGAGCCTCCGATAATGCATTCCCATGCTGAGCATGGCAACGAGAGAGCTTGAAGGTCAAGTCTCAACTTCAGTTGAGCTTAAGTTGACACCAATGGGAGCGATCGCACTTCTTTTCGCTCTTAATGTAGTGGTGCAATAGCTGTTGGAAAAATATAGCGCTTCTCACTCAGATGAAATACATATTTTGTGGGGTGGGCATCCTGCCCACCCTGAATTTAGGACGGGCTAGAGAGCCACTACCCACAAGAAAAAATTGGATATTTTTTAATTTGGAAGTCCCCACCTTCAGAACACAGCGATACATAGCCGTCTCCCTCGCGCTCAATAATTGCGGTAAGTTGTTTTGTTTGCTTCATTTTCTATCTCGTGCTATTCGCAAATATATTCAATACACGTTAGCGTAAAAGAACGTAAGTAAAATTTATACGGCAAGCGAGTCTTTATAGCTTGACAAAAATTATATATTCTGCATAAGGCTATAAAACCGATAAAAATATGAACCAGGTAGATTATCTCCGTATTAGTTTAATAGACCGCTGCAATTTCCGGTGTCAATACTGTATGCCAGAGGGTGCTGAACTAGACTACATCCTCAAGCAACAGTTGTTGACTGACGCGGAACTGCTCACCCTGATTGAAGAAGTGTTTATCCCTGTTGGATTCACCCGGTTTCGTTTGACTGGGGGGGAACCGCTGCTACGTCCCCGTGTAGTGGAGTTGGTAGGGGCGATCGCCTCCCTTCCCCAAACCCAAGACCTTTCGATGACTACCAACGGCTTTTTACTTGCCCCAATGGCGCAAAACCTCTACAATGCTGGGTTGCGACGAATTAATATCAGCTTAGATTCCCTTGATTCCGACACCTTTGACCAAATTATCGGTAATCGTGGGCGATCGCGTTGGCAAAATGTTTGGCAAGGGATTCAAGAAGCATACCGTGTGGGATTTGACCCATTGAAGCTGAATGTGGTGGTGATCCCCGGTGTGAATGACCATGAAGTTTTGGATCTCGCCGCGCTAACGATTGACAAGCAATGGCACGTCCGGTTTATTGAGTTTATGCCAATTGGTAATTCGCATTTGTTTGGCGATCGCGGTTGGGTATCTTCTGAGGAGTTACGCCAACGCATCCGCGAGCGTTGGGGATTGACTGAATCGCAAATTCGTGGTAATGGTCCCGCTGATGTATTTCAAATTCCAGGAGCGAAGGGGACACTGGGATTTATCAGTCAGATGTCGGAGTGTTTTTGCGATCGCTGCAACCGGATGCGCTTGAGTGCTGATGGCTGGTTGCGTCCGTGTTTATTGAATGAAACTGGTCAAATTGACTTAAAAACCGCTCTGCGTACTGGTGTCAGCACTGGCGAATTGCGAGATCACGTGAGACACTTGCTTGCTCTTAAGCCAGAAATTAACTTTAAGCAACGTTATGCGGGTACAACAACTGGTGCGTACACCCGCACTATGTCACAAATTGGTGGATAAATTAATAAACAGTAGAGTGCCATGTGTAGAGACGCGCCATGGCGCGTCTCTACAAACGCTCTACAAACGTCTCTGTTACGCTTGACGTGAGTAGTATTCCACCACAAGCAGTTCGTTAATTTGTAGCGCCACCCATTCGCGCTCAATAACGCCGTTGACTTTACCAACCAACTTATTTTTGTCAAATTCCAGATGGCTGGGGAGGTTTGCCAAGCCAGGATATTGCAAGTTAGCTTCCACCAACTTACGTGATCCTTCCCGGTTTCTGACAGCAATTTCCTCTCCAGGACGGCACTGGTAACTGGCAATATTGACAACGCGACCGTTGACGGTGACATGACCATGATTCACCAGCTGACGAGCTGCGGGAATAGTGGGAGCCATACCCATGCGGAAAATGGTATTATCCAAGCGCATTTCGAGCAATTGCAGCAGCACTTGTCCGGTAGAACCGGTGACGCGTCTTGCTTTACGCACGTAACGCAGCAATTGCTTTTCAGTCACCCCGTAGTTAAAGCGGAGTTTTTGCTTTTCCTCCAACCGGATGGCATATTCAGAACGCTTTTTGCGGTTTTGACCGTGCTGACCTGGTGGATAAGCGCGTCTAGCGCTTTTACGAGTTAATCCTGGTAGGTCGCCTAAGCGACGTACAACTCTAAGGCGTGGTCCTCTGTATCGGGACATGAGTTTCCTAAATGTAATCCTGCTTAACTTTACCCAAATATATAATTATAATTCAAAATTTCAGATGTCAATACACCAATGTTGATCTAAACAGCAGGGCTAATCAATTCAAAATTCAAAATTCAAAATTGGACTTTCTCCCTCACTCCCTCACTCCCTCATCTCCCTCACTCCCTCATCCCCCTCATCCCCCTCATCTCCCTCATCTCCCTCATCTCCCTCATCTCC
>NZ_CAWUDP010000245.1:0-2921 GCF_963920835.1 Scytonema sp. PCC 10023 | reverse complement strand
GGTACTGGCAATGCGGTAAGATGACCCAATGAGCGATTCTGAGCAACTTGTTATCTACCAGCTTCATATTTTTATCCTGGGCATCAGTCCCATGATTTGGCGTAGGATAAAAATCCGCAGCGACAGCACAATCGCCGATTTGCACTACATTATCCAGATAGCAATGGGGTGGACTGATTCCCACTTACATCGCTTTATAATCCACGGTAAGCATTACGGGATTGCACAAATTGGGGGAATGTGGTTTTCTGACGACCCAAAAGAAGTCAAATTATCAGATTTTGGCTGGCGAATGCGAGAGCGTTTTTTATACGAATATGACGAAAGGTGATAACTGGCAGCATCAAATTCGGGTCGAAGCAATTCTCACTTCCAAATCAAATTGCTTTTATCCAGTGTGCATTAGTGGTCAACGTGCTTGTCCTCCAGAAGACTGTGGTGGCTCGTGGGAGTTCATGGCACAAAAGCAGGAATACTCGGTAAGATATATAGCTTCTCGGTGCAGTACTTTATGGATGAAGGTGATATCCCTGGCAATATTGAAGAGATGTACGAACTACGCCAATGGTTAATGGTTGACCATTTTGACCGCCCAAAAATCAACCAACGGTTACAGCAATACGCGGCTGGGGATAAAGAGATGTTATTTGTATTGAAATAGTGTGAAAGTCAAAATCCAAATAGTTGTGGAGTCAGACAATAGAGATTCCCAAGTTGTCCAAGAAATTATGCTTCTTGAGCGTGGTGCTTTACAGCCAGAAAACTTGGGACTAAAACTAGCAGAAGCCAAAACATTACTACAAAACCTCCAACACACCCTAGCCGAGCAACAAGTGGCAGAGTATTCTCAACAACAGGAATTATGTTTGCACTGTTGCAAGAAACTGTTGCATAAAGACAAACGCAAAATTGTATACCGCACGTTGCGAGCGCAAGTTACATCTCCAATGCCATCGACTATTTCACTGCCCGTGTCAAGAACAACCAACCCGTAGCTTTAACCCATTAGCCAACTTACTACCAGAACGCACTTCCAGAGAACTATTGTATCTGGAGTCCAAGTTTGGGTCTTTGATGTCTTACGGACTGTCTGTGAAACTATTGCAGGAAGTATTACCAATAGAAGGAGAAATAAACACTACATCGGTAAGGAATAACTTACACAAAATTGGTCAACGCCTAGAAGACGAGTTGGGGGAAGAAAAGGGAGTATACATTGAAGGCTGTCCAAGAGATTGGGAGGAATTGCCCCGACCTGATTTACCGTTGGTACTGGGAATGGATGGCGGATATGTTCGTTCCTACGATAAAAAATCGCGCTCTAAAGGTAACTTTGAAGTTATCGTTGGTAAGAGTATAAAAGCAGACGGCACATCTAAGCAGTTTGGTGGAGTTTATTGTTACGATACCAAACCCCAGCGTCGGATCTTTGAGGTGTTGACTTCTCAAGGAATGCAGATGAATCAACAAGTAACTTTCCTGTCAGACGGTGATGAGAAGATACGGGAACTACAACTTTATCTCAATCCCAATGCAGAATACCTACTGGATTGGTTTCACATCACCATGCGACTGACGGTGATGAGTCAGACAGCAAAAGGACTTAACAAAAAAGATACCGAACTAGATACAGACATACCCAAAGAACTAGAACGAATTAAGTGGTATCTGTGGCATGGAAATGTGTTCAGAGCATTGCAACTTGTAAAAGACCTTGTTGATGACCTAGAAATCGTGATTTTTGATGGAAATAGCCGAATAGAGCTAAAAAAGCTCTTGAAGATGTTGCGGGAGTTTGAAACCTACATTGCCAACAATGGGTCTTATATCCCCAATTATGGAGAACGTTGGCGTGCCGGGTGAAGCCATTGCTACTGGATTTGTGGAATCAACGGTTAATCAAGTCATTAGCAAGCGGTTTGTCAAGAAACAGCAGATGCGGTGGACACCCAAAGGTGTTCATCTTCTGCTCCAGGTGAGAATGTTAGTTCTCAATCAAGAGTTAGAGAGCAAATTCCAGCAATGGTATCCTGGTTTTAGAGTAAATAGCAAGCCAACCCAACAAGTACCTCATGTCGCTTAAATGCTCGATATTAAAGGTAATTTAAATTACTTGTTATTTGACGATTCACTGTAAAATGCTGGTCTGTTTTTATGTCTTAGTGCTTACCAACTAAGGAGCGTAAGTTGGTAAAATCAACTCACATACCCCAAGATTTTCAGGGGGTTGAGTCATGACATCACAAACCGTCCAACCACCGCTCATTTGGTAAAACCGAAAAACAAGAACGTCAATCGCCTAACTCTCGCAAGTACTCCGAGATCAGGACTAGGGAGCATTTGCTACCAGAAGAAGTCTCTGCGATGCGGTCAGCTATCAAAAAATCAAAGGGTCGCCATGCTCACCGAGATTCAACCATAATTTTGCTTTGCTACCGTCATGGATTGCGAGTGGCAGAGGTGGCATCGTTGCGGTGGGAGCAAATAGATTGGAATGGTGGCACAATTTACGTGAAGCGAGTCAAAAAAGGCACTCCATCTACTCATCCTCTTTACTCTGAAGAAATTCGCTCTCTCCGGAAATTACAACAAGATTATCCTGCTAGTCCCTATATTTTCCAGTCTTCTCGACGTGGCCCGTTGGCACATGATACGATCGCCGGCATTGTTGAGCGAGCTGGTGAATTAGCTGGTTTACCTTTAAGAGTTCATGCTCATATGCTGCGGCATGGAACAGGTTATCCCAAGGCGAATCGAGACATTGATACCCGAACAATTCAGAGTTATTTGGGGCATAAGAATATTCAGCATACTGTTCGTTACACCGAACTTGCATCTACCAAGTTTCATGGGCTTTGGGATGATTGATGTTTAAAACCCTGGCTAATTGTCCCCCACCTCCCCCGAAAAAAATCGCTCTC
>NZ_CAWUDP010000244.1:0-3201 GCF_963920835.1 Scytonema sp. PCC 10023 | reverse complement strand
CTTTATGGTTGGGTACGACACAATCAACTCCCCACACTATTTAATGTAAAGAACTTACCCATAAATAGTTCTTTTTGGCAATGTTTTGATAAGTTTGACTGCCTTCGTGTGGTTATTCACACCCCTGGTGATATATATTTTTTTTGTAATTTAATATACTAGCCCAGAGTGACATCTGTAGAACGTACCGCTTACCCCAGATTTAAGCGCCACTTCACCACTAAAGAACTTGCAGAAATTTACACGCCCACAACAACTGAAATAGCTTTTGCTTACAACGCTACCAAAGGACAAGGTAATATTTTTAACTTGATAGTTGTGTTAAAAGCATTTCAGCGGCTTGGTTATTTTCTGAAACTTTCTGATATTCCTAATCCAATAGTCAATCACATTCGTAACTGCCTAAAATTACCGAATGAAATTGCTTTGGGTTATGACAACTCCAAAACAATGTATAGGCATCGTGCCGCTATCCGCGAGTATCTCAAAATTAATTCCTTTGACAAAATTGCCAGACACTTAGCTGTTGTGCAAGTATATGAATCAGCCAGCGTGATGAATAACCCTGCCGACTTAATTAATGTTGTTATTAGCGAATTGATTAAACACCGCTATGAATTACCTGGCTTTTATACTTTAGACCGATTAGTGCGTCGGGTACGTTATCTTGTTAATCAAAAAATATTTAATCTTGTCATCAATCGACTAGATAACGAGTATATTCAGCGCTTAGATGACCTGTTAGATAATCACCTAACAGTCAGCCGCACCCCATATAATGACCTGAAGCAGCTTCCCAAGCGTCCTACACGAAATCACCTTAATAATTTATTCGTACACCTAACTTGGCTTGAAACATTTGGGGAAGTTAAACCATTCCTCTCTAACATTACTGCTGCTAAAATACAACATTTTGCAGCTGAAGCTAAGGCTTTAGATGCAGGTGAGGTCAAAGCAATTACACTGCCCAAACGTATTACACTTCTATTATGTTTAATTCATTCTGCCCAAGTCCAAACTAGAGATAACTTGGTTGAAATGTTCCTTAAACGAATGAAGACTATTCATAATAAAGCTAAGGAGGAACTGGAGCGACTGCGACAGAAACATCAAGAAACTACAGAAAAATTGGTAGGCGTTCTCACGTCGGTCTTGCAAGTATTCGTAGATGAGCCGATGGAAAAAGAAATTGTTAATCAGGTGAACCAGGTGTTTGCTCCTCAAGGAGGAGTGCAGCAACTGTTAAATGAATGTGAAGCTATTAATGCCTATAAGGGAAACAACTATCTCCCTTTATTGTGGCGATTTTACAAAAGTCACCGCAGTGTGTTTTTTCGTTTACTGAGCGTTCTCAAGTTTGAGTCTACTAGTCAGGAGCAAACTGTGATCCAGGCGATGGAGTTTTTACTGAAAAATGCACACCGTCGCGGTGAGTGGATAAAAGATACAGTAGACCTTTCATTCGCTTCTCCACAATGGCAAAAACTTATGTTGGTGCAACAGGGGGAACAAATAAATATCCTCCGTCGCCACTTGGAAGTTTGTGTTTTTTCTCACCTAGCTGCTGAACTTAAATCTGGGGATATTTGTGTAATTGGTTCAGATGAATATGCTGACTATCGAGAGCAATTGCTCAGTTGGTCAGAGTGTCAGCCACTAGTGCCACAATACTGTAAGAATTTGGGTTTTGCTGACACTACTTCTGGGTTTATTGAACAATTGAAGTCTTGGTTGATGGATACTGCTAACTCAGTAGATACAGGTTATCCAGATAATCGCCAGGTCGTGATTAATGACCAAGGAGAACCAGTATTAAAACGACCACCCCCTCAAGAGTTGAGTCCGGCGGCTAAAGTTCTTTTGGCGGCAGTTGAAGAACGTTTAAGAGAGCGTAATCTTATAGACATTCTAAGAAATGTAGATTACTGGACCAATTTTACACGCCACTTTGGACCAATGAGTGGTTCCGACCCAAAATTAGAACGTGCTACTGAACGTTATCTCCTAACTACCTTTGCTTATGGATGTAATTTGGGACCAACACAAGCTGCACGCCATATGAGGGGAGTAGTCTCCGCCCATATGCTTTCTTTTGTCAATCGCCGTCACATCAGTATTGAAAAGCTTAATGCATCTCTAACCGATATCATTAACCGTTACAATGTTTTGAGTCTACCAAAGTTATGGGGCGATGGAACGAAAGCAGCAGCAGACGGAACAAAGTATGAACTTTACGAGGAAAACCTGCTGTCTGAGTATCACATTAGGTATGGTGGCTATGGTGGAATTGCTTATCACCATGTTGCTGATAGTTATGTGGCACTATTTAGTCACTTTATTCCTTGTGGAACATGGGAAGCAGTTTACATTATCGAGGGCTTATTAAAGAATAACTCTGATATCCAGCCTGATACGATTCATGCTGATACTCAAGGTCAATCAACTCCCGTGTTTGCGCTATCTTATCTGTTAGGAATCAAGTTAATGCCACGTATTCGTAATTGGCAAGATTTGACCTTTTATCGTCCTGATAAGTATACGGTTTACAAACACATCGATTCACTTTTTAAAGATGCTATTGATTGGTCACGAATTGCCACCCACTGGCAAGACCTTTTACAGGTAGTCCTTTCGATTCAAACGGGTAAAGTTTCCTCGTCAGTTTTGCTAAGAAAATTAGGAAACTACAGCCGTAAGAACCGACTTTATCAAGCATTTCAGGAATTAGGACGAGTGGTAAGAACGGTGTTTTTGTTGCGGTATATCTCAGATATGCAGTTAAGACAGCAAATTACTGCTGCTACAAACAAGGTTGAGGCTTATCATGGCTTTTCTAAATGGTTTTTCTTTGGGGGATTTGGGGTCATTGCTTACAATGACCCAGAAGAACAGGAAAAAATTATTAAGTATAATGATTTGATTGCTAACGCGGTAATCTTTCACAACGCGGTGGATTTAACTGATGTTCTTCGTGACTTGAAGCGTGAAGGTTATTTACTAACGCGTGAGGATGTGATGGTTTTAAGTCCCTACATGACCAGTCATATTAAACGATTTGGCGATTACCTTATTGACCTGGAAACTGTACCGCAGACATTGGATGCGGTTGGAGCTTTAGTTCTTTAAAGCACTTCACAGAAGTCAGTATCTTTACAAAACTTTACAACGTGTCCCATTTGCCACGTATTTCGGCATAACCCC
>NZ_CAWUDP010000243.1:0-3244 GCF_963920835.1 Scytonema sp. PCC 10023 | reverse complement strand
TTACCCGAAGCACTGGCTGCGGCAAAACTGATTCAGGATGAGAGATATCGCGCCTCGGCACTAGCAGCCTTAGCCGACAAACTGCCATCCGTATTACCCGAAGCACTGGCTGCGGCAAAACTGATTCAGGATGAGAGATATCGCGCCTTGGCACTAGCAGCCTTAGCCGACAAACTGCCATCCCATTTATTACCCGAAGCACTGGCTGCGGCAAAACTGATTCAGGATGAGTATCATCGCGCCACGGCACTAGCAGCCTTAGCCGACAAACTGCCAATTGATTTATTACCCGAAGCACTGGCTGCGGCAAAACTGATTCAGGATGAGGAATCTCGCGCCGAGGCACTAGCAGCCTTAGCTCTCCCTTTGTCAAAGATACCAACAACTCTACTTTTTCCAGTCTGGGGGCAGACACTTCATGAGCTCTCTCTCCGTACTCGTCGGAATTTATTGAGTGACATAGAGAAACTAGTTCCAGTTATTTTTGCATTAGGAGGTCAGCAAGCAATAGCAGAAGTGAGTTGTGCTATCTCAAATGTGGCACGATGGTGGCGTTAACAATTCAAAATTCAAAATTCAAAATATGTCCTGCGGACACGCTACGCGTTAGCGCAGCTCCTCCGCAGGAGGCACAAAATTCAAAATTAAAGACAATTTGAGTATTGTAGGGTGGGCAGTGCTTACTGTATTTTGCCGACTACATCCGGGTTTTGCGTTCGCACTGCCCACCTTACGTGTTAAAGGTATGTAGTAGCGCTTTAGCGCTAAAGCGCTTACTACAAGCTAGCAATGTAAAGACGCGCCATGGCGCGTCTCTACACCATCACCAAATCTCACTAAAAATCCTTCACTGAACCGTATTGTTACATAAAGTAGTTAAAAATACCTTCTGCGGATGACTTCCAAACCTCTTAGACTCCTCTTTGTCTCCACGCCCGTTGGACCACTTGGTACTGGACTTGGCGGTGGTGTGGAATTGACGTTACACAACATCGCCCAAGAAATGATCCGGCGTGGTCATAAATTGCAAATCATTGCCCCTTCTGGTTCCACATGGGATTCTTTACCAATTGTGCAAATTCCTGGCAATTTACAAATCATTGCCCAAAGTCAGGAACGCACAGATCCTATTACCATGCCAGAAAATTCCGTGCTGGCGAATATGTGGGATTATGCTCGTCAGGTTCAAGGTGAGTACGATTTGATTGTCAACTTTGCTTATGATTGGTTGCCGTTGTACTTAACACCTTTTTTTCAACGTCCCATCGCCCACTTAATTAGCATGGGTTCGCTGAGTAACGCTTTAGACGAAATTATTAGACAAGTTGCAAAGCAATTTCCTGGTACGATTGGCTTTCATAGCCTCGCACAAGCTGCCACTTTTGCTCTTGACCAGCAGATTTTTTGTTTAAGTAATGGAATTGATGTCTCGCTGTATGAGTTTTGCGCCCAACCAAAACAACAGTTAGCTTGGGTAGGTCGAATTTCCCCAGAGAAAGGTTTGGAAGATGCGGTATCTGTGGCGCAAATCACCAATATTCCATTAAAAATTATGGGTAAACTTCAAGATGAATCATACTGGCAGCAGATTTGCCAGAATTACCCAAATGCACCTTTTGAGTATCTAGGATTTCTATCAACTTCCCAAATGCAGCAAGTTGTGCGTGAGTGTCGGGCGTTATTGATGACACACCGTTGGGTGGAAGCATTCGGAAATGTCGCAATAGAAGCACTCGCCTGTGGAGTCCCCGTGATTTCCTATCGTCGCGGTGGTCCAGCGGAAATCGTTAAAGATGGCAAAACGGGGTTTTTGGTAGAACCTGATAGTATTCCTGGGTTAGTCGATGCTGTTTCCCGCTTGGATGAAATCAACCGTCAAACCTGTCGCGCCTCCGCAGAAACCGAATTTTCTCTGGAAGCTTTGGGCGATCGCTTTGAACAATGGTTCATGCAAATTTTAAACTTTTGATTTTCGCCTCTTAAGTGACTTGTCAATCAACTTGCACTGCCGAACTTTTTCTTTGCGTCTAGAGCGTAGAGCTACAGACGAAATAATATATATGCAAGAGGTTTATTAATGCAATCCAAAATCCAAAATCTAAAATCTAAAATTGTTCCACCACCTCTCAAACCTGGTGACTTACTACAAGTCGTTGCGCCAAGTGGTGCTTTGCGAGAATTTGAGGGTTTCCAAAAAGGAGTGGAAATTTGGCGATCGCGTGGTTATCAAGTAGAAGTAATACCAGAGATAGATGACAAATGGGGATATTTAGCAGGTAAAGACGAAAGCCGTCGCGATCGCCTAGCAACAGCATGGAACGAACCAGAGTGTCGCGGTATTCTCTGTGCTAGAGGCGGTTTTGGTAGCACCCGCATTTTAGAAAATTGGACTTGGCAGGATTCAGAAAACTCAGCACTGCCAAAATGGCTCATTGGTTTTTCTGACATCACCGCGCTTTTGTGGAGCCTTTACACAGCAGGAATTTCCAGCGTACATGGTCCCGTACTGACAACTCTCGCCTCAGAACCAGATTGGTCAATTCAAAGGTTATTTGATTGCGTAGAAGGTCGCCCTCTTCCCCCTCTAAAGGGTTGTGGTTGGGGTGGAGGTGTTGCAACTGGTATCTTATTACCTGGTAATCTTACAGTGGCAACCCATCTTTTCAGTACGCCAATGTTACCAGATATGGATGGAGTGATTTTGGCATTCGAGGATGTGACAGAAGCTCCCTACCGCATCGACCGAATGTTGACACAGTGGCGGATGAGCGGTGCTTTATCAAAAGTCCGTGGGATTGCACTGGGTAGCTTTAGCCGTTGTGAACCGCCACCAAACGTTCCCAGCTTTAGTGTTGAGGAAGTGTTGCGCGATCGCTTGGGCGATTTGGGCATTCCCGTCGTCTCCGACTTGCCTTTTGGTCATGATGGACCGAATGCAGCTTTACCAGTAGGTGTATTGGCAACTTTGGATGCAGACCAAGGTATTTTGAGTTTGGGAGACTAAGCTGCTAGGAAGTGTGTAATATCATGTCCGGCTAATTAGTTATGATTCCCACGTTTACTAAGAATGGCACCAAAAGCTTTCGTTCATCCGCTGCATTGCAGTGTTACCTCGTTCACCAAATTCCTCGCGCCGTGGAAGCCCCTGCATTTATGCATGGGGGTAAGGCGCAGGCGATTTCAATCGCCGTCAAAATAGTTTGAAAATCCATACGAGTAACCATCTTTTTTGTGAATTGCTGAA
>NZ_CAWUDP010000242.1:0-3338 GCF_963920835.1 Scytonema sp. PCC 10023 | reverse complement strand
TGTACAATCCGCCTCAGCCACCAAGTAACTTACCATCTGCTGTGTACAATCCGCCACAGCCACCAGGTAACTTACCACCTGCTGTGTACAATTCGCCTCAGCCACCAGGTAACTTACCACCTGCTGTGTACAATCCGCCTCAAGCTAGCGATTTCAGCGTACCGCCACCATTAACAACCCTACCCCCGACTAACACTAACTTTCCACAAACACCATCTGTGCGAGTACCGCCTTTCACTCCTAATAATCCCTCTCAGTTCCCTAGTTCTATTGTTCCCCCACCTTCTTCTCCATATCAGCCCAGAAATCCTAACAACGGTATTCCTTCTGTGGGTACGCCAAATTTTCCAGTGCCAAACGCCCCCAGCTATCCACCGAGTTATCCAAATTCTAGAGTGATTGAGTTTGGTGATCCCTTTCCCAACGGTACTAGGTGAACTACCTACACTGACCTCTGGGTACAGTGTAGGCTTCCCAATTCATCGGGGATTGCCTCAGTCGTCATGGATTTTTTACGTCCTGACGACTTTGGTATTACATCCCCTCCAAGGGCAGTAGCGCTAGTTCCTAAAGCTAATAATCGCAAACCTTCATTTCTAACCCTCTTCTGTCACTCTCCGAAAACATTTGCCATTTCTGAATTCTAGAGCTTTTGTATAACAAGCGATTGCGCGATTCTTTTCTAATAACAAATACAAAATCAATTTTTTTCTAATAGTATAGCTTGTATTGATTGCCTCATAAGGCTTATAGCGATTGCCCTTCGGGCACTGCGCAGAGCGCAATCGCCCTCCAGGAAAGTGACAGAAGAGGGCTAATATTTATTGCAGCATTGATGTCTCTATCATGCTGTTTTTGACAGTGAGGGCAATCTACAAACCTTACATCCAATGCATCATAACCATTGCTAGTTGACCCACGCTTGTACTCAAAAACCCATACACCCTACCACACAACCTTTTTAGGCTGTTGAGTAGATTTGTATAGGTTTTTGGGAGCGGTAACTCTTCTTTCTTCCTTCTTCTGTCTTCCTTGTTCTGTCTTCGTTCTTTTCTAGAATTTCTCTGTTTCCAGTGTTGGAGCTGATGCTCCTGGAGTATTGATGAAGAAGTTTTTCGCATCATCGTTTTCGTAGGTGCAGCTAATATCGGGTTTGTCGCTGTTCAAGTCACCCGCATAGGCAAAGTGGTTCAGACGATTTTTGCATTCGCTTACCTGGTTTGATGTCACAAGCTTTCGTTGCTCTAAAATCGCCCAGTTACTCGAACGTAAAACACATCCCGGACGCATACTGGGCTGCCCGACGTAGACTTTAAAGGGGTTGAGAGTCACAAACAGTCTAGTGTCCATGACCATAGCGCTGGCTCCATACTGCACGCAAATCTCAGCATTTGGTGCTTTGGTATCAATGAATTCTCGGCTAGCTACGTTGTTTGGAGTAAAGGTAGCCGTGGAGCTAAAAGCAATACCAATCCCAATACCCAAAACAAACACCCCTCCCAAAATTGCTATGGTGGTGAAATTAAAGATAGGCGATTGCAAGATAGAGGGTTTAGGAGTAGTAGTAGCTGTTCTACCAGTGGATTTTCGTCTCATTTTCGTTTAATCAACTTTAGGTTTTGGACAGCAGGGAGTGGGTTCAACTGCTCCCCTTCTTTCAGTATGCCGATTCTTGAGTGTCATTGTCTGTAACTTTTTCTCTTATGTTCCTACCAATTGGCATTCATCAGCAAATCCGCTAGACATTTAGGCTTAACTTTAACCATTATTTATATCTACAATAATTGCCATGCATTTTTCGTCTATTGGTTAATTGAAAATTCAACTTTTAACCAAGTATTTAATCATGAGTTGTTAGAGTAAATAGTTACCATGTACAAATGGTACTAATAAATTGACTGTATGAGAGCTTTTTATTACCTTTGATACTGGTGTCGTCAAGAAATGTAAAATAAATTTTAAGAAAATATTAATACATACAGTACAAGTAAAGTGACATTTCAACGAGCCTTGGGCAAGAGTATAAAAATCTCACAATTTCAAACCCTCCTAGCCGATAGCCTCACAATTTTTTGGGGGGATTGGCTAGACTTACGTGTACGGATTGTACAAATCGCTTCGTCGGGATTAATATCTCCACTGATATACATTTTGGCTTTTGGTTTCGGTTTAGGTAGTTCCATCAAACCAGGGGCAGGAATTAGTGCTAATTATGATAACTATTTGGAATTCATTTTGCCGGGGATGGTAGCCCTGTCGTCAATGACAGTCAGCTTTGTTGGAACAACGTTTTCCATCTGCGGGGACAGACTATTTACCAAAAACTTCGACGAATTATTGCTCGTCCCCGTGCATCCCCTGGCGCTACATACAGGTAAAATGCTGGCGGGAGTGACGCGGGGATTGATGACTTCGCTGGGTGTGATTTTGGTAGCGCTACTCTTTACTGGGAATTGGAATTTTCTCAACCCGTTGTTTGTGTTGATACTGGTGCTTAGTTGTGCCGTTTTTGCCGGGTTAGGAGTCATTGTAGGTTTGACGGTGAAATCTCTTGAATCAGTCGGACTCTACAACAACTTCATCATTATCCCTATGTCATTCTTAGGAGCAACGTTTTTTGACCCGAGTACATTACCAACAGCCTTGAAATTCGTAGTTTACTTGTTACCCTTGACTTACGCCAGCATCGGATTGCGTGCAGCTGTTTATATGCCATTGTCTCAGTTTCCTTGGTATAGCGTGCCGATTTTACTGGTGATGGCGATCGCTCTTTCGCTTTGGGGTGCTTACGTTTTTTCGCACCAACAAGACTGAGAGATTTTCAATTTTGGATGATAGTGTGCTTTAGCATAACGCAGCACCATTAAAAAATAAGTCATTATGCCGAGCTGCTGCTTTCTCCTTTAATAACAGCTGCAGCAATCAAATGTGCTAAACGTAAAGCTTCTGGAAGTTTACCGCAGTCAGTTAAGCGTTGCAATACTGCTGCTATCACCTCTGGTTCTTCACCACACACTTGGAAGAAAAAAGGTGGATATTCATAAATCGTACCTGCAAGCTTTAACAGATCCTGCCGTTGTTGGAAAAATGGCAAGCGACTCATTGCTTCCTCTACAGCAATTAAATCAGGTAAACGCCGCATCAGGGCAACGCAGGGTAGTTGCAGTCTATAGGCTAATTCTGGAAGATGAACAAGGTTAAACCCGCCAAACCCAATTCCATCAAGTAATACTATATGTAGTTGCGGGAGAAACTTGCTACCAATAAGTAACTGGCAGATACTGTGTAGCGAGAAAACGGAATAAACCGGAATCTCTTTTTTCAAACTCTCCTCTGTA
>NZ_CAWUDP010000241.1:0-3354 GCF_963920835.1 Scytonema sp. PCC 10023 | reverse complement strand
CCTTCGGGACGCTACGCGAACAGGGGTTCTCACCCTCCCACTATGTCTTGATAGTCAAGTCTTACAAAGAGTAACATTCAACCTTTCCAGCGCATTTGTCAATTTCTTTGAGGGACGCGCTAAATATCCTAACTTCAAATCCAAGCACGGTAAGCAATCAGTTCAATATCCCCAAAATGTGAAACTCATGCCATTCGATTCTGTGATTAAGTTTCCAGGTAACTTGGGGTTAATGAAAACCGTGTTTCACAAACAACTACCTGACGCAAAATTCACAACTGTAACTATATCAAGAAATGCTGATGGTAGGTACTACGCTTCTATCCTTTTCAATCACGCCACTTGCTACAACTCTGGGAACCAGAGCAACGCACTGGCTCAAGAAGACAATCCAGTAGTTGCAATCAGAGATGCTATTGGAGTTGACTTAGGGTTAAAAAACTTCGCCATAACTTCTGAGGGTTCTAAATACGACTTACCCAAGAACAAGCTCGCAAAGCAAGAATTGAATAGAAAGCGTAAACAACGTAAACTAGCCAAGAAGACAGATAAGACTTCAAACAAACGTCGCAAAGCTAAAAGGTTAGTTGCAAAAATCTCTAGCAAAATAGCCAGAGTAAGAGAAGATTTTCTACACAAGCTATCTCGCTGTCCGAGCATACGAAAACCAAGTTATCTGTGTAGAAGATTTGGCAGTTAAGAACATGGTCAAAAATCCCAACCTCTCCAAAACTATTAGTGACCAAGGATGGGGGATGTTTTTAACCATGCTTAAATACAAAGCTGAGAGATTTGGTCACGCCTATCAAGAAATAGGTCGTTTCTTCCCATCATCTCAGCTTTGTAGTGTGACTCTACTACCAATTCCAATGCTGCAAAATGGTTATGATTCATTGGGTGTTAGGTTTGTAGATTGCCCCCACTGCCAGAAATAGCATGATAGAGACATCAACGCTGCAATAAATATTAGAAATGAAGGATTGCGATTATGGAGCCAGTACGGACTTGGGGTCTCCCCAAGTAGAGTAACTGGCGTGGCGTTAGGAACTAGCGCTTCTGCCGACCGAGGGGATGTAAGACCAAAGTCTTCAGGACGTAAAAAATCTATGAAAACTGAGGCAACCCCCAATGAATTGGGAAGCCTACACGCTCACCGTCAGGGAGCGTGTAGGTAGTTCACTTAATGAAGCTCTTGCTCTAGCACAGCTCGCGCCGTCGAATTCCAATACCCAACTATGGCAGGTAGTATTTGCTTTTATGTATTCGCCGCGATCGACTGAAAACGGCTTTGCTAAAGCAAGCTCAGCATTTTGACTTTTCTCAGTTACCCAAAATCGCTCAACTGCCGGAGGCATTCCAGCATTACCGTCAGGAACTGGTTGACGACTACCTACTTTTTTGCCTTTGCGCTTACCTTTGAGGGAATCAAAAAAGTTTTTGTAGGCAACACCCAAATCTGCAACTGATTGTTGCAATGGAATATTTGAGACATCAGACAACCAACCTCTAAGAGAGGTCTTCTTTGCTTGAGTAATTACCAAATGAATGCAAGTCGTTATTACTTGGTAGTTTTTCAGACCGGAATAACAACGGCGAGCTAGCCCCTAAATTCTATTTATGGGGGCTAACTGTTTCAATTCCATGATGTAATCATCTAAACGAGTTTCCTCACGCTGGGGATTTGATATTCTTTGGAAGAGGCGTTGGACTCGACGCTTGAGCATGTTGATCTTGAGTTCCCACTCGTCAGGAATCACGGATTCATCCTCATCCAGTAAATTGGGATCGCGAATCCAGGCACGATACCACTTGCGAACCAGTTTAATTAGTGTGTCATCTAAGCGGGTTTCTTGAAATTCAAAGATTGAGCGATTGTTTTTGGTTGTAGTGATAACTTCGAGTCCAATCAAACTCAGAACATCTCGATATTCCTGCTGCACGTTTTCAATTTCATCCTGAGTCAATCCGCCTTTTTCAGCAAACTGTAGAGTCACAGCCAAGGCTTCTAGCGCCTGCTCAATCTCTTCTAATTTGAGATTGACTTCACTTTCTGCCAGAAGACGCAGCTTTCCCAGTTCTTGTTGTTTTGCCAAATTTTTATCGACTACGGCATTGTAGTAGCAATCCATCAATTCTAGTTTTTTGTCAATATCCCCCAGTGTATCGGGATGAGCTAGAATGACGGCTTCCATTACTTGTTTGGCATCATCTAGTTGATAGTTTTGCAAAACTTCAATCTTAGTGGAATAGAAGTAATAGGTTGTAGGACGGCTGAGATTGGTGATGTTTTGCCCCTGCAAAACGCTGTTTGGAATATACAAGGAATTTTGCATACATAATAGATAAACCCTAATTTATTTTACCAAGGGAAAGGCATCTATGCTGAGGGCTGAGGGCAGCTATGTGGGAGAAGTAACGAAACTACAAGGGTTCGTCCTCTGTGCTCAATGGCTTTTTCAGTGATTTTTTTACTAGTTTAGTAAAGATTTAAGGAATTTTAAAAAGTAGGGAAACACTTACTACGGCTATCGGATAACCGATAGCTTTGCTGTACTAGAGAGCCAGTTCAGTAGAAGTAGTTGACAAAAAATACAGTTTTTGCAGAGGCTGATTGGTAGGTGAACGCGGTATCAGGAGTGTATGACAATGCGACCCCCTGTCTGGAATCCACCAATTGAAGTGTCCGCCAGCGAAACAAAAGTAGCGCATTGAACCTGTGACAGAATCAAGTTTGAAGGCTCAACCCATATAGAGAAACGGTATCAGAATACGGCCCTCAGTACTGAAAAGATACCAGCGCTAATAGCTGCGCTCAAGGGAACTGTAATGAGCCATGCGGCGGCAATTCCTTTAAGAGTTTTGAATTGAATTGATTTCATGTTTTGCACCAGTCCAATGCCAACGACACCACCAACGAGAGCATGGGAGGTGGAGACGGGTAAACCTAGCCGCGAGGCGAGTAGGATAGTGGTGGCAGTTGCTAGTTCCGCGCAGAATCCACTACTGGGTTGCAGGGGAATAATACTTTCGCCGATGGTAGCAATGACTTTTTTTCCCCAAATGCCCAAACCTGTAACAATTCCAGCACCACCAAGTATTAAAATCCATATGGGGATGTTGATGCTGTCTGTGGGTACCGTGCCAGTGCGGTTAATGTAAGCAATTGCAGCCAGAGGCGCGATCGCATTTCCCACATCATTAGAACCATGAGCAAAAGCAACAAAACAAGCACTGAGCAATTGAAATCGAGCAAATAACCCCTCTACTAGGGATGAGGAAGATGAGGAGGATGAGGGGGATGAGGGAGTGAGGGAGTGAGGGAGTGAGGGTTCGGAGGAGGATGAGGGTTCGGAG
>NZ_CAWUDP010000240.1:0-3529 GCF_963920835.1 Scytonema sp. PCC 10023 | reverse complement strand
GATTATCTGCAATTGGGACAGAATTAACTGCAACCAGCCAGCAATAAAAAAATTGAGCCAGAATTAATTGCAACTATTGGTAAAGAAAAGGGTGGTTTTCTTTACTCATTTCCTTCTCCTCTAGCAGCGCTTCAACACGGTCAACTCTTGGTCAAAAAACTCAGTTAAATTATCTAAGGCAAGATATAATCAGAAGCAATGAGTTTTTTAACTAACCTGACTGCCAAATGCTCATTGGCTACGCGCGTGTCTCCACTGACGACCAAAATCTCAACCTGCAAAGAGATGCCCTCAAGCAGGCAGGATGCAGTCGGATTTATGAAGATAAACTAAGCGGAGCAAGAGTAGCCCGTCCAGGATTAACAAAAGCTTTAGAAGCGGCCCGCTCAGGAGACGTGTTGGTAGTGTGGCGACTAGATCGCTTGGGACGCTCCCTAAAAGATTTGATCCAGATGGTGGAAACCTTGTCTGAGCGCGGTATCGAACTGCACAGCTTAACTGAGGCTCTAGCTACGACCTCGACCAGTGGTAAATTAATCTTCCATCTGTTTGGCGCACTAGCAGAATTTGAGCGCAACCTGATTCGAGAACGTACCCAGGCAGGATTGACAGCAGCTAGAGCGCGGGGACGCAAGGGAGGAAGACCCAAAGCACTAGATGCGCCAAAGCGTCAGTTGGCTATCAAGCTCTATAACGAGCGTCAGCACACCATTGAAGAAATCTGTCGAATAATGGGAATTTCTAAGCCAACGCTTTACAGCTACATTGCGGAGGCTCAAGGAACACCATGAGCCGTAAGCAGATTCCTTCAGAAGCGTTAGTTCAGTTACGGCAGAGACTAGAATTATTCCCACAAAGGTCTCGGGAGCGACGGAAACTGATTGAAGAAGCAGCCACTAGCTACGGTGTGTCACTAGACACATTATATCGGGCATTGCGAGAGCGGTCTCGTCCTAAGGCAGCCCACCGTTGTGACCGGGGGACACCGCGTAAGTTATCAACCGCCCTTATGGAACGCTACTGCGAAATAATTGCTGCTTTCAAAATCCGTACCAGCAACAAGAAAGGACGACACGTCTCTACCGCCAGGGCAATTCAACTGCTAGAAGAGTACGGAATGGAAACCCCCGATGGATTTGTCCAGCCCCCTCAAGGATTGTTGACTAAAAGTACCGTCAACTACTACTTGAAAACCTGGGGCTACGACCACACCTCGATGACGCGCCAGCCTCCTGCGGTGCGCTTTCAAGCCGAGATGAGCAATGATTGCTGGCACTTTGACCTCAGCCCCTCAGATTTGAAACACATTAATCTTCCTACTTGGATTCAGCCAGGACGGGGAAACCCACAATTGATGCTCTACAGCGTAGTTGATGACAGAAGTGGGGTCTGTTATCAGGAATACCACTGTGTCTATGGAGAGGACGTAGAAGCGGCTTTGCGCTTCCTATTTAACGCCATGAGTGCCAAAACCTTAGAAGGGTTTGGGTTTCAAGGTATTCCGCAAATGCTTTATACGGACAACGGCCCCATTGCCAAAAGTCGGGTGTTTCAGAACGTCATGGAATGTTTGGGAGTAAAATTAGTTACTCATCTGCCCAATGGCAAAGACGGGCGGCGGGTTACGGCTCGGGCGAAAGGCAAAGTAGAACGCCCGTTTCGGACAGTGAAGGAAGCCCATGAAACCCTCTACCACTTTCACCAACCCCAAACGGAACAAGAAGCCAACCGTTGGCTGCACCAGTATCTACTGCACTACAACAATCAGCCCCATCGCCAAGAAAACCATTCTCGTTTAGAGGATTGGCTTTTACACTTACCAGCAAAGGGATTGCAGTCAATGTGTAGCTGGGAGCGGTTTTGTACTTTCGCCAGGGAGCCAGAACAGCGTAAGGTGGATGCTTGTGCCAGGGTATCAGTAGCAGGGGTGGCTTACGAAGTAAACCCCGACTTGGCAGGAGAAACTGTTGTCCTTTGGTGGGGGTTGTTCGACAATGAATTGTATGTGGAGAAAGATGGAACTAGGTATGGCCCTTACCTGCCCGTGGACGGGCCGATTCCATTACATCGCTACCGCAAGTTTAAGAAAAGTAAAACGCAAGAGCGAGCTGACCGAATTGCTGCCCTGGCCCAAGGGTTAGTTTTGCCTCGGGCCGCCTTAGAAGGAAACCAGGAACTTCAATTTCTGGCTGCATCACAGCCAAAAAGTGAATCCGTGATCATTCCTTTCCAAGATCCAGACCCATTCCAGGAGTTTACCTATCCCAGCATCCTCGCTGCCAAAAGAGCCATTGCGGACAGCCTTGCCCTACCCCTAGCAAGACTTGATGAGCAAGAACGGGCTTTCATCGATGAACTCTTAACCCAAACGCTTTCTAAAAAGGTGATTTTGGAACGAGTGCGGCACTACTTTAAGCAAAGGCGGGAAAACAAAGATGCTGACTGAAGTGATGGAATTTTATGGCTTGGTTAAGGAATTTCGACGGGCAGGATATTATGAAACAGACCACTTAAGGCAGTTGTTCAAAGAAATTAAAGCGGCAATTCCACAGGGGAAAATGATTGCCGTAACAGGCGTTGTTGGGTGCGGCAAGACTGTGACATTGCGGCGGTTGCAAGAAGCCTTGAAGAAAGAAGGCAAGATATTGGTTTCTAAATCTCTGTCAGTCGATAAAAATCGAGCGACCTTACCAACGCTCATTGCTGCCCTCTTCTACGACTTGTCATCGGATAAGGAAGTCAAGATTCCCAGCCAGGGCGAAAAGCGAGAAAGGGAGCTGCAAGAGCTAATTCGCAAAGGTAAGAAGCCAGTTGCTCTGTTTGTAGATGAAGCCCACGACCTACATAGCAGCACCTTAACCGGACTCAAGCGCCTAATTGAAGTGGTGGAAGATAGTGGGGGCATTCTTTCTATTATCCTGGCCGGCCATCCTAAACTCAAAAATGACTTACGTCGCCCCATGATGGAAGAAATCGGCTACCGCACAGCAATCTTTTCTCTCGACAGTATTGGGGGTAGCCAACGCCAGTACATTGAATGGCTGCTTTCTTCCTGCACGAAGGAAGGAACATTACTGGAGAATTTAATCACAGCAGAAGCGATTGACCTACTCTGTGTGCGGTTGAGAACACCCCTTCAAATAGAAATGCACTTATCTTTATCCTTCGAGGAAGCTCATCGCATGGGGGAATCAACTGTCACATTGGCAGTTGTCGAGTCGATTCTGTCCAAGCAGATTGATGACTTAGAGCCAACTTTGACGCGGCATGGCTATAACGTCAAAAGCCTGTCTGAACAGTTAAACGCCAAACCATCTGAGATTCGCTCTTTGTTACAAGGACAACTCGACCCCATCCGAACCCGCGAATTACAAGAACAAATGTTAGCCGCAGGACTACCTATTTAATGGGTTATCAATATTACTAATCTTTTGACGACAATTTTTTTTGATCTAGTCGCAATTAATCCTGGCTCAAATTTCTTATTGCTGGCTGGTTGCAGTTAATTCTGTCCCAATTGCAGATAATT
>NZ_CAWUDP010000239.1:0-3637 GCF_963920835.1 Scytonema sp. PCC 10023 | reverse complement strand
CGATTGATTACCATCAGCAGTCACTTGCTATTTATCTTGAGATAGGCGATCGCAATGGTGAAGCTGCTTCTCTAACTGGTTTGGGTAGTACTTACCGTTCCTTGGGACAAAACCAAATTGCGATTGATTACCATCAGCAGTCACTTGCTATTTTTCGTGAGATAGGCGATCGCAAAAGTGAAGCTGGTTCTCTGAATAATTTGGGTAATGCTTACGATTCTTTGGGACAATATCAACAGGCGATTGATTACCATCAGCAGTCACTTGCTATTTTTCGTGAGATAGGTGATCGCAAAAGTGAAGCTGGTTCTCTGAATAATTTGGGTAATGCTTACAATTCTTTGGGACAATACCAAATTGCGATTGATTACTGTCAGCAGTCACTTGCTATTTTTCGTGAGATAGGTGATCGCTATAATGAAGCTGCTTGTCTGAATAATTTGGTTAATGCTTACAATTCTTTGGGACAATACCAAATTGCGATTGATTACTGTCAGCAGTCACTTACTATTTTTCGTCAGATAGGCCATCGCATAAATGAAGGAGGCTCACTATGCAATTTAGGAAATACTTACGAATTCTTGGGACAATACCAACAAGCAGTTGATTGTTATCAGCAATTATTAACGATTCAACGCAAGATGGGCGATCGCAATCGTGAAGCTAATTCTCTAAGTAATTTGGGCAATGCTTACCGTTCCTTGGGACAATACCAAATTGCGATTGATTACCATCAACAGTCAGTTACTATTTTTCGTGAGATAGGCGATCGCAATGGTGAAGCTGGTTCTCTAAATAATTTGGGCAATGCTTACCGATCCTTGGGACAATACCAAATTGCGATTGATTACTGTCAGCAGTCACTTACTATTTCTCAAGATATAGGCGATCGCAAAGGGGAAGCTAATTCTCTTAATGATTTGGGTATTGCTTACAAAACCTTGGGACAATACCAAATTGCGATTGATTACTATCAGCAGTCACTTACTATTTCTCAAGATATAGGCGATCGCACAGGTGAAGGTGGCTCACTATGCAATCTAGGAAATGCTTACCGTTCCTTGGAACAATACCAACAGGCTATTCATTACTATCAGCAAGCATTAATAGTTTTACGAGAAACTGGTCATCGTGAATTTCGAGCCAATTCTCTAGGTGGTTTGGGTAGTACTTACGCTTCCTTGAGAGAATACCAACAAGCGATTGATTGTTACCAGCAGTTATTAACGATTCAACGCGAAATAGGCGATCGCAATGGTGAAGCCAATTCTCTGATTGGTTTGGGCAATGCTTACTATTCCTTGGGACAATACCAACAAGCAATTGATTACTATCTGCAGTCACTTACTATTTATCGTGAGATAGGCGATCGCAATGGTGAAGCCAATTCTCTGATTGGTTTGGGCAATGCTTACTATTCCTTGAGAGAATACCAACAAGCAATTGATTACTATCAGCAGTCACTTGCTATTAAACCAGAGATAGGCGATCGCAAAGGTGAAGCCAATTCTCTGAATAATTTGGGCAGTGCTTACTGTTCCTTGAAACAATATCAACAAGCAATTGACTGTTATCAGCAGTTATTAACGATTCAACGCGAGATAGGCGATCGCACTGGTGAAGCCAAATCACTTCAAAATCTTTCCCGGCTTTATAATTTGACAGGCAGAATTAAGGAAAGTTATGCAGTTGGTTTTCAAGCCACTCAAATTCTACAAGAACTAGAACTTCCTATTGAAGCTTGGGCTATACCTAAGTGGCAGAAGTCAATTGCTAAATTTGCTCAACGTGGTAAATTGCAGTTGGGTTTATGCTTTCTGGCTGGGTTTTTCGCTTTCCCCTTTGCCCTAGTTTTCATTGTGTCGTTGATTTTATGGCGCGTGGTAAAATCTCAATTACTGCGACGTTGATAGTTTTCTAGTTGTTTTCGGTTAAAAAATAGCCACAACTACCAAATTGCCCTTGCTATTACGGAACCTTACCGACTACCCCTACCCAAGTACCCGACGAGCGATTATGGGTACTCGCGGTGCTGTGGCAACAAGTCAACCGTTGGCTGCGATCGCCGGGATGGAGATGTTATGGGCTGGGGGAAACGCGGTGGATGCTGCTGTGGCAATGGCGATCACCTTGACGGTACTAGAACCCACAGGCAACGGTATTGGTTCAGATGCTTTTGCCTTAGTTTGGGACGGGCAAATGCACGGTTTAAATGCTTCTGGTAAAAGCCCGCAAAATCTGACTTTAGAACAGTTTGCCGGACTCAAGGCTGTGCCACAAATTGACTGGCGTGCTGTTACCGTACCAGGCGCTGTTTCTGGATGGTGGACATTGTGGGAACGTTGGGGACGCCTGCCTTTCGAGCAGTTATTTGCACCAGCGATTCGCTATGCTGAGCAAGGTTTTCCCGTGTCGCCAGTCACATCAGTTCTTTGGAAGCAAGCAGAAAAAATTTTCCTCTCCCTGACAGGTGCTGAATTTGCGCCGTTTAAAGAAGTTTTTTTCCCTCACAATAGAGCACCAGCCGCCGGAGAAATTTGGCATTCCCAAGCTCATGCTGATACACTGCGGGAAATAGCTGCTACTGGTGGCGAAAGCTTTTATCGAGGTAGACTTGCTGAACGCATAGCTAACTTTGCCGCAGACACAGGCGGATACTTGATTGCCAGTGACTTAGCTGCACATCAAGCTCATTGGGTAACACCAATCTCAACTAACTACCGAGGAATTACTGTTTGGGAATTGCCACCCAACACCCAAGGCATCGCGACTTTAATGGCTTTAAATATTCTCTCTGGCTTTGATTTGTCCAAAATCAAACGCGAATCACCTGAAAGCTACCACTTGCAAATTGAGGCATTGAAACTTGCCTTTGCTGATTTGTACAAGTACATTGCTGACGAGCCTTTTCTACAAGTTTCTGCGTCGCAGCTTCTTTCGTTGGATTATGCAGCTTCTCGTCGCTCTTTGATTGGGGAAAAGGCAATTCCCACAGCGAACTTCGGATTACCAAAAGGTGGAACTGTGTATCTCGGGGCGGCTGATGGTGAATTGATGATATCCTTCATCCAATCGAACTACTTTGGTTTTGGAAGTGGCATTCTTCCGGCTGGCACTGGGATTGCACTGCAAAATCGAGGATGCGGATTTACCTTAGAGCCAGGGCATCCCAACCAGCTAGCACCAGGAAAACGCCCTCTGCATACAATAATTCCTGGTTTTTTGACTCAAGATCATCAACCGATTGGAGCATTTGGTGTGATGGGTGGGGCTATGCAACCTCAAGGACATCTGCAAGTCGTGGTTAATTTGGTGGATTATGGCATGAATCCCCAAACTGCTTTGGACGCTCCCAGATGGCAGTTTACCGAAGATTCTACAGTTCTTGTAGAGCAAACTGTAGCTTCTAATATACTACAGGGACTACAAAAGCGCGGTCACAATGTGCTGCCAAGTCCAAAGGAATTTTTTGGTAAAGGTCAAATTATCTTGAAGCAGAATCAAGTACTCATTGCTGCCAGTGAGCCTCGTGCTGATGGTCTGGCTGTTGCTTGGTGAAACGAGCCTAATAGCACAATACGCTTCAGTTAAGGATTTTTGGTGGGATTCGCGTTCTTTGTAGAGACGCGCCATGGCG
>NZ_CAWUDP010000238.1:0-3637 GCF_963920835.1 Scytonema sp. PCC 10023 | reverse complement strand
GACCTTGCTACTATCCACATTTGGATTAACAAAATATTATTAGTGGGATAGGTTCTTGAGGAAGTTGCAAAAATTCCCAATTTCCAGCAGGAGATTCAGGCTGTACATTTGCCGCAAAATATAAAACAATTTTACTTGAGTCACCTCTCTCAAGGATTGCGTGCGTTGAATACGAGCGATGAGGCGCTACTCCAAGACAGTATTTTGAATGTCCTCTCCTTACCATTCTCTGGGGATAGCAAAGAGTTTGGTCGGCCAAATATCGGTATTCCTCAAGAGTTTAATGAGGTTATGGGATCAGGTCTTCCAGGAGATGTCCTTGTAGAGGCACTTCCAATCTTTCCAACACCAGAAGTGATAAGCCAAGATATTCCTTCTAGCTTCTCTGGAGATGTCTTCGTCCAAGAGGGTTCGAGTAACAGGTTTCCTGGATGGTTCCTTGGCGGTGTCAGTTTTGCCGCACTTGTACTCCTTCTATCCCTTGGTAACAATAGTTCCTCAAATGGAGGACTTAACACTGTCGTAACAGTGACACCACCAGTTGGCTCCGGATCTGGCTCTATTGAACACGGTCCTACTCCTGGTGGCGGAAACATTCCTTCTAATAACAACCGAATCATTGAGGTTCCACCTACACCTCCCGTGACTCTTGGAGTTGGTGAGGAAGTGAATAAGGTTCCTGAACCATCAGTCGTAAAATCCCTTCTATTGTTGATGATTTTCCTCTGTCTACTCTGCACTATTGGTAAAAAACAACACAAAAACTACAGCCACCACAGCTATCCTGTGAAGAATTAGATAAAGAGTTAACCATGACAACCTGCTTCAAAAGAAAACAGCAGTAAGCCGAAGGCGGACGGCTCATTAGTCATTTAATTTTCAAGTCATAAATCTCAAGGTTTCAATGGGGCAGAATAAAATGAATTATCCCTTCTGCTGCTAGGTACAACTCGTCATTAATGGGACTGGAAATCAAAATCATGTCAACTCGCTTAAGTGAATTATCCCTCAAGCCAATTCCGAACCTTTTTTTATGGGTGACGTGTACTAAGTCCCGCTATTTGCGCGTGGGAGAATAGTAGCTTTCGCTGCCTTCATGAACTATTTCTTTAGCTGTTTACTCGTGACTCCTTTCTCATAATGCAAAGTATACACATTTTTTGCGTATAATACTTTATGCCAGATACCTAATTGCAATCCTGTATTAAGCACTTTCGCTACATTAGACTTCACTGTCTTCAACTGGAGAAGTGTTAATTTATCACCGTAGAGGTCGCGAACGACGGCATCAATGTGAAAATGCAAATCCGGTCGCCGTCGCATCAGAATCAGGATAGCATTTTGTATCGAATATTCTTGGAACTCTGTTAACAGTGGTATACTTCCCGCTTTTCTTTTGATACTTAGCTTAGGAATATCAGAAATATCAGGTTCTACAGTTTCTGCTGTTTCTTGATTAGACGGATGTGATTGTTGCTCACTCAAGAATACGGACTCAAGATTTTCATCTTCTTCATCGTCTGAGCTTTCCACAGAGTCATTTGTGGGATCTACTTCTTCCTCATCCACTGACACAGAGCTATCCTCAAGTACAGCAGTGCTGGAAGGAATTGGAAAATGCCTTTGGGGGGAATACATCTGTTCTTCGAGGGCATAGCCTGATATCAGGGATTCTAGAGTACTAATCTGGTTGCGGATAAAGGACAGGCGGCGCTCCAACTGGGCTGCTTCTGATACGTAGCGCTCGCGCTCAAGTTCAAGTAAACTCAGAATCTTAGATAGTGAAGCCATACCATTTACGTTTTTATTAGGAACAAGACAGGTGGAAAGCAAAGAAGTTTTCGTGAAAGCTCACACTCGTATCATTAAGCAACGAGTTTACCGATTTGTCTGCAAAAATTGCAATCAGGTGGTAGAACGCACCTGTTACCCGTCACTACCCTTATATTGCCTGGAATGTCGCCCACAAAAAGCGAAGGCATCTTTACCCAATCGTAAAGCAATCGCGCGCATCCAAAAAAAAATTTACAGCACAACAACCAGTTGCAGAAGAATTTATCGTACAGCTAGATGGAACAGACGATTGAGCACCTTATATTCAACACGCTGTCGAGCTTCGGTAATTGGAGAGTGACAAAAAGTGTGCCTTCCTGAGGGGACAGTTTGTTCTTGCTCTACATCTGCAACAAAATATCAAACGCTTTATTTGACTTCTGGACTTTGATTGAATTCAAAGACAGCACCTGAGACATCTGCTGCACTAATGGGTACTGCTAATCTACACTGCTATCCCACAAACCAATAAATTGATCACTCCCAACTAGGGAGGAGAGACTATTCCAGAGAGTTCTTTCAACGCCCTCCATATTTGTGCTAATTTCACCACCGTAAAGCAATATGCGGCTAAGAGCATTATTGAAAAGGCGGCAGACTACCTCTGGTAAATGCAAGCATCCATTACAAGCTCCTCCCAAAGACTCTTCACAGTAGGGGTCAAACATACAGTCGCCTCTTTCTTGCAAAAGGCTTTGAAATGCCTGATCCAAACGCTGCTCAAAGAAGGTTTTCAATCCGCCAAGAGAAAATTCTTGCAAGCGATTTACAAAAATTATGGTTTGGTTGAGGCTAAAAAGTAAATGTTCGCTCATAGCAGTTTCACCGAAGCTACTTTGGTCAGCGATCGCTTTAATTAAAAGATGATTAGCACTGTGTAGCGCCGAACTTACTAACCAGGGAATTAGAAAATCTGGAGACAAAGTATCATTAAATGCGGGACCACTACGGCTAGTAATCCGACTGTGGTGCTCTAATAGCCAGAGTGCTGGTTCGCTAATACTAGTTAGAGCGGGAGCTAAATTATTGGCATGGAGCCATCTAACAATCCGTTTGGCATCGAATTGGAACAAAAGGGCTTCAGTTTTGAGTTTGTAAACTGGCATGGGAATCCAATTTCCTTTTGGTTCCTCGCCTGCTAAATCAAAGTTCTTGCGGTCAAATGCCCACAATACAGAGGCTTCCGGTTGGTGAGATAAGCGAGTATATCCATAGGCAAGATGCAAGACAGGCAAGTCTTTAATTACCATCACCTGACTTATACCCAAGCTCTTACGCATTAAAGCAGGGTAAGCGCATCTAATTTTGTGCTTAAAAACACAGACTATTTTACGGGGTAGTCGTACTGAGCTGCGACCAAGTACAAACTAAACGGTCTAGTTTAGTTCTGCTCCATAAAAAATTCCGAATTCTGTTGAAGAAATGGAACTTCACCCACTTAAGTGGCGATTTGATGCCTCAAAGGTATTGAATTGTACATGATTTTTGTAAAAAAGTTCCGACTCCAATGCTTATCGGAACTTTTGCTCTTTAGTTCTAGAAAAACGCTTACAGTCTAAAATAAGCGTGTTGTCAAGGATTGTAGCAGACTTTGCCCCTGGTGACAGCTCAGTACGACTACCCCTTTACGGAAGTATGTGTCAAGAGCATCTAATGTGAGCATAAAATGTGTTAAATAGTACGCTAATAAGCAGAGCTTTTATTCACACATCAGGGGCTGTCTCATGGCATCCGGCTTAAATTCTGCTCGTTCACCACGTAAAACTAATGTCCATTCGAGCGTACCCAGTGCTACAGCACTTAC
>NZ_CAWUDP010000237.1:0-3661 GCF_963920835.1 Scytonema sp. PCC 10023 | reverse complement strand
CGTGGGAATCTGTGTCCCGCTCGTGGGAATCTGTGTCCCGCTCGTGGGAATCTGTCCCGCTTGTGGGACACTTTTTCTCTCTTAAAGGAATAACTTTCTTAGACTCTTGAAGAATTATTCCGTGAGTTACTTCCCAATCAATGTATCCTTTTTGTCTAAGTTCATTGACTGCACGGTAGAAGGCAGATTTACTAATTTCCCACTCTTCGCAGAATTTTAGAACGTTGGTGATGACAAGATTAGTACCAGGAAGCTTTGTAACTTTTTTAATAGCTAGCAAATAGCCAGCAGTCGTCAAAAGTTTGTCCCGATACCACTGTCTAACCTCTTCTGCGGTGAGGGGGTGGAATGGTACACCAATTTTTTCCCTAGATGCTTTACTCACAGTTCCACCTCCTCAAAAGTTACAGTAATCCCAAACTCCGAGCAGGTTGCTTGAGCTAGCGCCAGTTTTGTCAAATCGGGACGCCCAAACAAGTGTATTCGCTTACTATGTTCTGGAAAGAAGGTTGCGTAAGCGAGAATTTTTCCTAACGCTTCTTTCCAATTGTTTATTTCCTTGATTTCAATAACCTCTGACTCTGTGAGTAAGTCAATACGACCCACAGCGGTAATGACTTCGACTTCACCACCGAGTTCATCTTTGAGGCGAGCGCGTATTTGACGCTCAGTATCTGTGTACTCAGCTTTTTGTAATCTGATCCACTCTAGTAAAACTCCAGCTGCCTTAAGCTTGGCGATCGCCTCATAGACACTGCTTTCTGGGAGGAGCCACCGCAGCGCGAACTCTTTAGGAATAACCGTAATAAGGCGGTCGCAGTAAGGGTTCTCGTACCTGAGCACCAGGTGAACAAAGGCGGCATTGTTTATCAGCTTGGCTTTACGGAGGGCAATAAGCTCTGCTTTTTGAAGAGGGTAAAATTCACCTTGAACCCTGCCCTGTTCGTCCCTTTGTGGCTTGGGTATCATGGCTGCACCTCCTCAGAGATGGCAACTAGGCTGAAGCTGGATAGGTCGATGAATCCCTTAGCATCTAGTTCTTTCAAGGCGCGGCTTACAGTTTGGCTGTGGACTGTATGCTCTGGCGATGACAGTTGGCTTGCTATCAAGTCCGCATTAATTTCAATCCCATTGTTATGCGGTGAAAGCGTGCGAATGTAGTACAGCACATCTTTCTGTGCTGGCGTTAATTCCCGGCAAGCTCTTAACCATTCTTCATGTTGAAGTGGATAAAACTTTCCTTGAATCTTTGCGTCTGTCATAATGAATCTATGTTCATAATTCAATGTTTATCAAGAGAATTTCTGCCCTTGCCTGTAATACAGGTAGGGCTGGTTTTTTGTCTTCATAAGTCGCTCTCAATGTCACACAATTGTCACACCAGCACCATAATGCCAATGTGATTCTTTGCTAAGTTGTACTTCCTGGTTAAGTTTGATAATATACAAAAACTTGAAATAATGCAAGTTGCGGCGATATGGATAGGCATCAAGAAACATTAATTGCAGCAATTAGAGAAAGTGGGTTAACAGCAAGAGAAATTGCTGTAAAGGCGGGTGTACATGAAAGTACTCTCAGTAAATTTCTTGATGGAAAAACTGACCTAAAAGCTGGTAATTACTTCAAAATCCTGAGTGTGCTTCCTGTTCCACAAAGGCAAGCAGCCCAGGAAAAATTAGGCATAGTCGTCATTGATGCCTTGTCAGGTGAAGGTACCAAAGGCGTGCGCTCTCTGGTTCAAATGATAGAAGTCGCTAATGATGACGAGATGGAAGCGGCGATGATAGCCATTGGGCGAAAGTGGAAGCGCGAGCGCTCTTATCGTGGGCATACTAAGGATAGTCAACTACCTACACTATACGCGAAGCGTATAGTGTAGGCTTGCAAGAATCAGCTTGCAACGCAAGAGATGACTAGCCCATGAGCCGTTACCTGATACGTACCTCCGAGCGTTTCCCTAACTCGGAATAATTACAAACTACCTGATTAGTAGTGCTTGCAGAAAGGACATTTTGGCAGCGGTGGGCTAAGGGACTTGTAACTTTTCTCGTGAGGATTATCTCCATGGAACGAGTTCCAGTATTATCACCAAACGGTAAACCACTTATGCCAACAAAACCTAGTCGTGCTAGGCGTTGGCTAAAAGAAGGCAAAGCTAAGATTGTACACAACGACCTCAATGTTTTCTGTATTCAACTGTTAGTAGAACCATCTGGTTACGAACAACAACCAATCGCTTTGGGGCTAGACCCTGGGAAAAAGTTTACAGGTATTGGCGTGCAATCGGCGAAGTTTACTTTGTTTATGGCACATCTAATCTTGCCATTTTCAGATGTTACTAAAAAGATGTCGGGACGGCTAATTTTGCGACGTGCTAGGCGAGGTAGACGCATAAATCGCAAGATTGCATTTTACAAAAGAGCGCACCATCAAAAACGTTTCGACAATCGTAAACAGAACAAGTTACCTCCCAGTATCCGAGCTAACAAGGAAATGGAATTACGAGTCGCCAAGGAACTCGTAAGGCTATTTCCCGTTACTCGAATTACCTACGAGTACGTTAAGGCTAAAGGTGATAAAGGATTTAGTCCGGTGATGGTTGGTCAAAAAGTAATGTTGCAATGGTTGGAGAAAATTGCACCGACGAGCGTTCAAGAAGGTTGGCAGACTTCAATTCTTAGACAACAGCTAAGATTATCTAAAGATAAGAAAAACAAGGAGAAACAAAGTCCTGAAACTCATGCTCATGATGGGGTCGCGCTGGCTGCAAGTAACTTCATGCGTTTCCTTGAATTCCACACTGCCAATACTCGCGGGCATCGTTGGGTTGGTGAAGTTATAATCACGTCTGCACCATTTCGTGTTATTGCGCGTCCTAATCTGTTCCGTCGTCAACTTCATTTTGAGAATCCTGTCAAAGATGTACCAGGTAATAGAAAGCGTAAAGGTGGGACAGTAACGCCATTCGGCTTACGTTCAGGTGATTTGGTAAAAGCAGAAAAAGCAGGAAAAGTTTATATCGGTTGGGTTGGTGGTTATACCCAAACAGCCAAAACTAAAAACGTTTCAGTATATGACCACAGTTGGCACAGACTTGGGCAGTTCAGCCCGTCAAAAGTACAGCTAATTAAACGGAGTACAAGATTATGCGTAGCGTCCTGATGTTTCGTGATTTGTTGCTGTCCTCCTCCCTCTCTTTGCACTCTCAAGAATTGGTCAAAGGACGCAACAAGCAATCGCCCGCAATTCCTCCCAACACCGAATCAAAGATTACGGTGTGGGACTCAAGAGCGGTTTTAGTTGACAATGCGATCGCCTGTGTGTTGGCAGAAAATCACGTATGCGTAATTTCTGCTTGCTAATTTCCCCCAGAACTGAAGGGGGCGATGGCATTGCCTCCAGTTCTGGGGAAAAACGGGAGAGCGCTCCTCAGTTCGACTGCGCCCCAACAGATAACGTTCCGCTTTACCCGCCGCAGATACCCTCAAACACCCAATAGACAGCCTTGATACGGTCGGGTGCAAGCGGGTTGTTAGCTGGCATCCACACCAAAGACTTAAGCTACTTTCTTTGGCGTAATGCTTTTTCAAACCGCTCCGCGACAATAAGGGGTGAAATCAGCGAGTCTGTCATTTGCCGCCACTTGATGGTTGAAAGGTTC
>NZ_CAWUDP010000236.1:0-3686 GCF_963920835.1 Scytonema sp. PCC 10023 | reverse complement strand
ACCCCTGCTTTTAGGCATTTCCATATTCCCAATTTTACACTCTGGGGTGCTATTAATTGAGACATGAGGTGGTTGTGGTTTATCCTGTCAAAACATTTTTCAATGTCCATTTCCAGAATTATTTTGTCCTTTCCGTTCGATTGTGACCTCAAATTATCGAATAGATATTTCTGAGCATCATGAGTCGAGCGACCGGGACGAAACCCATAGGAGCGTTCATGGAAAATTGCTTCGTGTGCAGGTTCAATGGTGTATTTGATAATACATTGCCATGCTCTATCCGCCATAGTGGGAACCTTAAGTATTCTTTTGGTTCCGTCCTTTTTAGGAATAGGTATTTCTCTTAGTTTACTGTGAGTCCAGGTTTTAACCTGTTCTTTTAGTAGCCTATCGAGTTCAAGCCGTTCCTTGTAGGTTAGAGATGCTTTACCATCTACCCCAGCCGTTTTCTTGCCTTGATTTAGCTGAGTTACTTGACGAATTGCTAGTAACCTTGCGCTTCGGGATTTCAGTATCAGCTTTTGAAGACTGTTGACTCGTTTCCTATCGCCAACTCGAACAGCTTTCCACAGACGACATTGGAGGCGAAAGAGATTTTTGCGGAATTTCTTCCACGGTAGACTCTTCCAAAGTTCACTATCACTATTACTAGTAATGTGTCTAACCATACTCACCTTTGTAATATGTGTTCTGATTGCCTCAAAGCAATTACGCTTCGTCTTACCCGATGGCTGGAGTTCCGCGTCTCGTCTCGCCTACAGGGGTTTCGACCTATCCCCTGACCTGACCATCGTTTTTATTCGTTCCGACACAAGAGATTGTTATGATGTTTTAGGACAGACCAGTTCGCCCATACCCTTCTCGGAGATTGCATCTAGCTCGGCTGACTGATGCGAGAGTTGCGGGTATGAAGTCGGCATCTTTTTATTCAGGTTGCCGCTTCGTATTAAGACGTTTTTCTAGGTCTAGTTTATCCATGACATCTCCCCATTAGCGCCAGTGTGGCTACCTGCTTCGGTTTTCCTCTGATTGCGCCCTGCCTCCAGCTTCACTCTGTAGGATTCCGAGCCTACTCGGTGTAGACAGATAGGGAGTCAACTGTCTCTTCAGTGGTGGGACTTTCACCCACATCTCTGGGTCAGTTATAAACATTTTGGAGGTATTACCTCCGCGTGTTCACACAAGGTTATGTATTTTTCTTGTAACTAATCGCACAGCCGAGATACGTGTAAAAAAGTGCCACTTCGCCGGAAACGCTTACTAAATATAGCTTTCGTATCTCACTCCCAAGCAATTTTCTCTACTTCTTTCTGAAGGTCGCTCTGAGTCCCACGAATATAAATCATCGTGGTGTCAAGAGAATCATGTCCCATGATCTGAGCAAGTCGGTGTAGCGGCACTACTTGAGCCATCCGATATCCAAACCGATGACGCAAATCATGTGGACTAACATCAGTGAGTGAAGCTATATAAGCATACTTTTTAACTAAATAACCCAAGCCTCGTTCAGTCAGCGCCTTGCCCGTTTTCTCTGAAACAAACAGATAATTGGCATCAAGTGTCCGAGTTTTGATATACTCTGTCAGTACCGCTCTAGCTGTCGCATTCAACGGCACTTCTCGGTATTTGTTGCGTTTGCCATATACCTGTAGGATGCCACTACGTTTTCCCAAATAAACCTGTTCCGTATGAAGTGTGCAAACTTCTTGGGTACGCAATCCAGTATGAAGCATTAACACAATTATTGTTCGGTCTCTTAGGTTCCCAGAATTCGTAACAGCCGCGACTAAGGCAGATTCTTCTGCATTACTTAGATGACGTGGTGGAGAATCAACTCTTGGGATTAACTTCACAGCAGCAGCAGGGTTATAGTCAATTAATCCTATCTCGGTCACCCAAGAAAAATAGCACTTCAATGTTACCAAGTACCTATTCACTGAAGCTGGCTTTAGCTTCAACGAATTCTGTAAGTAAGAACGATAGCAAGTAATCGCAGGTGTAGTAATTGTACTCAGCGCAAAGGATTTTTGAATTTCCTGTCCTTGTGAATCCGTTTCCTCACACCAAGCCATAAACTGGCGAAGGTCTGAAAGGTAGTTACGGATAGTGATCGGACTGACATCAGCCAAGTCGCGCAGGTATGATTCGTATTGTGCTAAAGTTTCCTGCCCGATTTTTGATATGAGTGGGATGCTACCTCGCTTCATGGCGTGTCACTAACCCTGAACTTTTAGTTGAGATGCCTGATCTTTAGTGTAAAGACATTAGCAGATATAAGTTAGAAGGGATATCAGGAGCATTAGCAGACATTTTGACCCCGTTTTGAGCGCCACAATATCTGCTAATATCACTTAGCAGACATTTTGGCATCCTGACCAAGCGTCTGTTTGGGAGGACACCAAATTACAGAAGATTGAACGTACCGCTTACCCTCAATTCAACCAGTACCCTACTGCAAAAGAATTAGCAGAACTTTACACTCCGACAAAAGAGGAAATTCAGTTTGTCAATGCTAAGGCTCACGGTAATAACGGACGGCTAAGTTTACTGGTAATGCTGAAAGCCTTCCAACGACTCGGTTACTTTCCCCATCCAGATTTTGTTCCACTCCCAATTATCAACCACCTCCGCTCCATTCTAAAACTGAGTGCTAAGGTGTCAGCGATTCCCTCTCTACGTTCCCGTCGTCGCTACACTGAAGCAATTCGAGCCTACTTGGGCGTTAAGCCCTATGACAATGTAGCCCAAGAACGTGCAGCAAAAGCTATTGCGGTTGCCGCATCCGTCAAGGATCATCCTGCGGACTTGATAAATGTAGCCATTGAGGAGTTGGTTAAGGAGCGTTATGAGTTGCCAGCTTTTAGCACCATTGACCGACTGGCTGGCAATGTCCGCTCCATCACCAACACTCGTTTGTTTCAGAGGGTATGTGCTGGAACAACCAAGACCGAACAAGCTTACCTAGATCAACTGATATTGCCGGGGTCACAGCAGTCAATAGCCACACTGAATTTGTTGAAATCTCCACCCAAAAGCGCCACACTTTCACATATGCAGGAACTCCTGGTTAAATTTAACCAGTTGATGTCCTTTGGAGATGCCAAGCGATTATTATCAGGTATTGCCAGCAGTAAGGTGAAGTTCTTTGCAGCACTTGCAAAAGCATTGGATATTTCAGAGTTTCAAGATATCAAGCTCCCCAAACGCCGCACCTTACTGCTGTGCCTGCTGTACCAGGCCCAAGTTAAAACACGAGATCATCTAGTGGAGATGTTTCTCAAACGTCTGCAAACTATCCACAACAACGCCAAAGCCAAGCTGGTTGAGTTGCGCGAGTTGCATCTGGCTCAGACTGAAGCTTTACTTAGGGTTCTGGCACAAATACTATCCGTTTCCAATGAAAACATTGACGACGCAGCTTTAGGACAACAAGTACAGTCCGTCTTCACTTGTCATGGAGGTCCACAACTGTTGTTAGAGCAGTGTGAGGAGATTGCAGCTTACAACAGCGACAACCACTTACCTCTGTTATGGCAGTTTTATTCTCGCTACCGCAAGCTCTTGTTTGGACTAGTGCGGTCACTGGATATCCGTTCTACGACCCAAGACCAATCGCTTATGTCAGCCCTAACTGTAGGAGCCAGCAATAAGAAACGCTTCGACCAGCAATAAGGATCATTCTGAGC
>NZ_CAWUDP010000235.1:0-3698 GCF_963920835.1 Scytonema sp. PCC 10023 | reverse complement strand
CCTTTGTCTCTTCCTTGAAGGTAGGCGATCGCAATTACTTCACGCTTTTTCTGACTCCATTTATCATAATAAGTATTTTTAGTCAAGTTTATTTTTTGTTTTTGAGATAAAATAGCAATAAATATGTATAAGAAGTACGAAGCATAACTTGACAGAAGAATGTCCAAGCCAGTGGTATCAAGCCAACAAAAGTTGGATGCTCTAGGCAGGAGGTTTATGTATGGTGATTATAGAAACCCAGAAAAATAGGCTGATTTCATCTCCAAGTTTCTCATTGGTAGAACATCAGCATGGATTACATCAAGATCATCTTCATGAGTGTATCGATTATCTCTTAGACTATTTTCGGCTTAAATCTTCCTGCTTTGCAGGATACCAAGTGAACTTAAATTTTGACTACTCTCCTCTGTTTGATTTCCTAAACTTTAATATCAACAATGTAGGTGATCCGTACATTAATAGTAACTACGGTATAAATTCTCGAATAATGGAGCAACCTGTTATTGAGTTTTTTGCTGATCTCTTTCACGCTTTTGACAAAGACTACTGGGGTTACATTACTAGCGGTGGAACAGAGGCTAATATGTACGGTCTGTACACGGGGCGCGTTTTCCTAGAGTTTTCCTCTAAAGCATCTACTTCCTCTAAGCCTATACCCATCGCTTACTTTTCTGAGGACACCCACTACTCAATCCGCAAGGCTCTGCGGATGCTCAATATAGCCCAAAAAGTAATTCCTTCGACTACCAAAGGAGCTATTCAGGTGCCGATGCTGATTGAAGCCATACTCCAAAGCGATTGGAATTCCCACCCGCCCCTTATTGTGGTAACTATGGGGACATCATTCAAGGGAGCATATGATAATGTGGAGAAAATCGTTGTACAGCTGTATAAACACAATATTAAAAAATTTTATATTCATGTTGACGCAGCACTGGGTGGACTATTTCTCCCTTTTTTAGAGAAAAGAAATAGAGAAAGAAGCGTTCTGGGTAGCAAGAGCAATCAAGTACCCATTTTTGATTTCCGTCTTCCTATAGGAAGTATTGCCGTATCTGGGCACAAAATAATTGGTACACCCTTCCCATGTGCAGTCTTTATGACGTTGAGAAAAAATATGGCATATGAGTGGGAAGAAATTGACTACATTGGCACCCTCGATTCAACTTTATCAGGCTCGCGTAACGGGTTGGCTGCTATATTGCTTTGGTATGCGATCGCAACAAAGGGATTTAATGGCTTTAGAAAACAAGCACTACATATGCTGGAAATGGCAAATTATGCAACCATGCAAATTAGTAAAGCAGGATTCAATGCATGGAAGAATGATCTCGGGTTATCTGTTGTGTTTGATCGACCTCCAGAGTGGATTGTCCGCAAATGGTCTTTATCAACTGTAGGTGACTATGCACATATTTTCACAATGGGTCACATTAATAGGAAGCTGTTGGACGAACTGGTAAAAGATCTGAAGCAATCTAAACAGGTTGTATCGAACATTCATGACAGGTAAAGGTGATAAATCTAAGATTTTGGCGTCCTGTGACTGTACGTTCGCTCAATTTGAAAGGGTGAAAGGAATTAATGCCTGACAGGGTAAGGAAACTTCCTTTTTTAGAATATGTGCTATTTTTAATTAATCAATGCCCCATGAAATCCTTTGGTAGATGATGAAATTCCTTTACAGTGCGAGTCTGTAAAGGGATTTTTTTGATCAATGCCTACTATCATGGGTCTATAAGATATATCTGTATAAGCACTTTCGCCTTCTTAGAGGAACCGATACGGGAATCCCCGCATCGGCAATGAGGGATTTATTCAGCTTTTTTCAGCACATTGGATTGCAGGTATCTGGTCGAGCCATTGGGGCGTTTTACCAGTACATCCCCGTCTTTGTCCGGCGCGGACGCGACTATATAATTCTCTCCTCGATACAAAACCTTATCCCCAATCGTAAATTCTGCCTTCAAAGAAGATGCCGATTGCTCCACCTTTACATTGCGTGGCGAAAGAGCACTTTGTCCTCCATCGCTCCACTGAATTACAGGATGTATTTCGTTGATGAGTGGCTTTTCCTCAAAATCCACAATTGTTCCTGTTTGCCCCGCAACGCCTCGCTTGTCCCCAATTTTTACAGCAGGCGCGACCTCTTTCGATTGTGATGCCATATACTCGGCTAGCCCCTTTTGAGCGTTGTCCGAGGCTTGAAGTTCAGTGCTTTTTGTTGATTCACCTTCAATCAAAGGCACTATTTCCTCTGTGGGCAGTATGAGAGCGATCGCCTCACTTAATTGCTCCGGAATCTCCAATCCGAGTAGAGCAAGAATTGTCTTTTCTCGGAGTAGCACCCCCTCGGCTGCTATGGTTTGCGCTGATTTACCTTCCATGGACATTTGCCTGGCCAGAGAGGATATGGCGTTCTGGTCATACACTGGAGGAATTTGGGCGTACCGCTGACCGTTCACGTCGCGCCGAATAACATCGCTCTTTGTTGGCGCTACTTTCTTTGCTTCCTGATTTATTGATTTCATCCTCGAGCGTACCTCTTGTACGCTAAGAGGATTCTCTGCTAATTCTTCTATGATGGGCTGGTACTTCTCGCTGCTCACAGCCATCATTGTTTGTATATCGAGCGCTTCGATACTTTCGATTTCAAGCCCCATGAGATGCTCCGCGACCTGAGCATATCGAGTCGCCGTACTTGGCAGCCATCCCAAAGACTCTCTTATCTCTTTCCATTCCTTGGGGGCTGATGTACCCGGGAGCAACCCAAATCGTTTGACAAAAACTCAAAAATACTCTAGACAACTCCGCCGCTTGCTCTTGAATCTGAGCCAAAAAATTTTGGTTGTTTTCGGTTTGGGCGATCGCATCTGCGTTGAATTCTGCTACCATTGGTTTAAGAAATTTAGATTTTTCAAGCGAGGCGCTCAAGTTTTCCAGACAGTGGGCGCTTCGCTTTTCAGTATTTTACCACGATGGCAGACATTTCAAGAGAGGAATTTGGGGGCGATTGCAAGGGAATTTGTGCCAGAGGCTCACGCATCTATAGACAAGTGACGAATGGCGATTTGAACTCTAGGGTTTTCATGGGCAAGATAAAGAATTCAATCTTAGGAACAACAAGCAGAGCGATTGCGCGGAGCGCAGTGCCCCGAATCGCAATCGCCTGCTTAACGTAACACCACAGCCACCGATTTAGTTATCCAAGGTCTGCAACGCATTTTGGGCTCGGTTCCTGGTACAGAAACTAGTGTAGAAACTCGTCTTGCCCAACTGGAAGAATTACTAGCAAACGGTAGCGACACACGTATTGACGACAGTACAGAAACACGCCTGACTCATTTAGAAATCAAACTTGAAACAGTAAAACAGTGAACAGCTACCGGGAGCAGTGACCAGTCAACAGCAAGAAATGACTGATAACTGATACTGCGCTTCCTTGATAACTGATAACTGTTCCGATTACTGTTGTGTTTTTGGTTTTGGCTTTGGCATTTCCTTTGGCTTGCCCTTAAAGTCCTCTTTGGGCTTGCCCTTAAACGGTGGTTTACCTTTTGGTGGTCCAAAGTCTTTGCCAGCAGCCTTAAGAGCTGCTTTCTTTTGTGCCATTGCCGTAGCTTTATCATCCTTACTTGCCTTCAGGAACCTTGGTGGCTTCTCCTGTGGCAATTCCAGTAATGAGTCAAATTCAAAAG
>NZ_CAWUDP010000234.1:0-3770 GCF_963920835.1 Scytonema sp. PCC 10023 | reverse complement strand
CTGGGGTTTTTTTCAGGAACCCACTCTGATGATGCGACTTTCACGTCGCACCATGGATTGCCCACTCTTCAGCGTCTGGTTCTGGAGAAGTTGCAATGATTTTTTTGATTTCTCCCTCTAGGTCGTCCGCGTCTCCGTCAACCGTGACCCAACTGCCGTGCAATTTACCTGCATTGTAGGCGGCTAAACAGGCAATATAAATTTGTGGCGCTTCATGGCTCATAATAGTTATGTCTCCGTTAATGATTGCTGTTGATGTGGGGCAAGCTACCGCAAACTTTGGTCGGGGAGCGGTAGTTTAATGACCCCCCACAGTATTTGTGAGGGTTTTTGTTAATTAAAGCTCGACAGTTCCATCCAAAAACTTAGGCGTTGCTAGTCGCTCGTCATCGTCGAGGCGCTCCAGAACCACAATAATTTCTTCATCACCTTCTATGTGGTCAATGATTCTGTACTGGTTTCCGTCGCTCCCGTCTAGGACATCTCCACAAGAAAAATTAAGAGGTTTGATTTGGGCTGCTGGAATCTCAATTATGTTGCTCATTCAGGTTGCTCGTATTCTAGTTTTTAAATATGTGTGCGGATTTATGGCGATGGCGTAGCCGCCCGCCCTACGGGCTTCGCACCCAGCCAAGGACTAGTTAGAACGGCACCCCGCCACCACGGTTAAAATAAACCTCTAAATCGCTCGGATTGACGAGCAATTTAGCCCCTATGGAGGTAATACACAGCAGCCTTAGGTAGTCTTTACCGTCGATTTGCTGACAAACTGCACCCCGAACCTCAACAAAATCGTTGATTGCAGGGATAAAAATTGAAGCTGGAGAAGTAGAATCTTGCATGGGTTTTGGTCGAATCCCTTGTTTTCTTTACTCTTATATTATAGCGCGTGTACGCTCAAAAGAAAGCAATGTTAACAGAAGCTTCATAATTCTCTAGCCTGTGTACGCGCTATCATGAAGGGGAAGCTAAAGGGTAAGGTGGATATGGGTAAAGGCAGTGGGCGACCGGGCGGAAATCCGGATTTTGGCACAAAATATAAATTTGATTTTGGTAATAAAGAGGTGCGTGATCAGGCACTTACTATCCGATTTTCTGCTAGAGAATTGGCAGAGATTAAGGAAAAAGGAGGCGATGACTACCGGGATTTATGTAGAAAAGCCATACTAGAGGCGATACAAGCCATGTAATCATTTAGTAGACAAAAGAAAAGTGCAGCGCGTAGCGCTGCACTTTTTCATTTACTGGCAACCAACGGCGGCTGCCAGAGGGGCAAATGACGCCGGACACTGGCGGGAACCGGAAAACCCGAAGCAGGAGAACTGAGAGAAGATTGATTGCAGCATTGGTCGGAAAACTGAAATCAAGCCTTTTATAGCACGTATACGAACAATTAGCAATCAATGCAACTCAGCAAGCACTGCAACCATCAACGTGAGCTGCAACCAACGCGCTGATAACTTTTTCTCTTCCAGTTTTTGGAAACTTTTTTAAGCGAACCCTCTTTAATCAATTACTTGAAAGATTTTCCCCCAACCGAGGGCGCGGCGCTGGGCGGAATGAGGCTGGTGTGCGCCGTCCCCAGAGATACGACCGAACGAAGCGAGCTAACACGACAGGCAGCACGCGCCGAACCGACCAGCGCACAACGTCAGCGGAACGAGCAACCGTGGATAAGTTTTCAACGTGGATTCTTCCTCCTCGGTCAACGTGACTAACCCCATTACGAATAACTGTGGATGACCCCATCATGAGTAACCGTAGATGACTTCTTTACTTATTAACATGGAAAGTTTTTTTGCTTGATGTTAGTAGCCACATCAAGCAACAAGAATTGTAAAAGAGTTAATAAAGGTTAAGCCCCACGGCTCAGTTTACACACGCGGGGCTTTTAGGTTTGTGAAAACTGGAAAAATTGGGGCTTCTGCTGGATGGAAAGTTGAGAAAGTTCAAGCCTAAAACCTTTCTGGAAGTTGTAATGAAGCAACAGCATGACGTTTTCTCTCCTCTCCCCGACGGTCGTAACGAGTGGTTATAGCTGGGTTAGAGTGACCTGCCAAATTCTGCACAGTAGCAACATCCACCCCAGCATCTAGCAAGTCGGATACAAATGTACGCCGCAGATCATGAGGCGAGAAATGTTCTAATCCTACTTCCTTACAACGCTTTTGCAAAATGAACAGCACCGCCTGGGGCGTAAGTCTTTGCTTTATCACACGACCAGATTTATTAACCTGACATAGCAGTGGACCAGCTGTATCAGTTCTGATTTCAATCCAATCATCTACTATTTTGGACGCTCCCATAGCTAAATAAACTGTCCGGTCAACTCTACCCTTGCCATGCCGAACTTTGATTTGCCCATCATCAGATTTAAAATCCTTCAAATCGAGATTTACCACTTCCGCCCGTCGCAGTCCAGCACCCCGCAGGATAGCGATTAATGCAGCGTCCCTAAAACCCGCAGGAGTCTTATCGCCAAAACAAACCTGCATCAACGAGTCAATTTCACTCTGACTCAGCGCCCGTCCCCTCAGTTCTTTCGACCCTTTCACACTGCTGATATCAACTGCACGGGCATAGTCAACAGGTGATATCAATTCGAGTCTCAACGCTTCCTTGAGAACACGCCTTAAGGCACACAATACCCTGTTAACCGTCGCGGGTTCATAATTTTTAACCAATGCGGCACGAATAGCGGCGGTATGTTTGTACCTCAGCGCAGCCCAGTTGAGGGTTAAATAATCAGCTTCGCCATTGGTCAACAGCTGGGCGACTAAATTGAGACTTCGCTTCATCGTCGGTTCCGACCCCGGCGCAAGTGTAGAAAGATAAACACAAGCTGGGTGTTCCGTCAGTGGCGGGGGTAGTGTCAAAACCAATGATGAAACTGTAGTCTGGGACATCGCTTATCAAAAGGGGGATTCTAGGAAAAGTTGTTTTGCAAATACTTATTCAAGACAATAATATTTTGACAAGCCATTTACAACCGTAACGTGTCGCCCCACCATTCAACGTTTGTGAATAGCCAAACTTCTCGACCTAGCAGATGAATTACTAGCTGATGTGGCTAAAGGTGTAAACTCTTGCGATCGCTTTCGGGAATTTTGCAGAAATGCTATTCTTGAGGCGCTTAAATAAGCAAACTAGGAAGTAAAAAGACAAGGTGTGACGCGTTAGCGCTACACCTTGTCTTTTAATTGGCAACCAGCGTACCTGCCAGACGAGAAAACTAGAACAAGGAAAGCTGGACGGGGGCGCAACCGACAGCTGAGACGCACACAATCGAACGACCAGCGAACGCCCCACGACCAACACCCCATTGACCAGAGGAAACCTCGAACACTTGCGCAGTCGGGAACGCGGAACGGAAGAACGCATCAACACCTGCCGCACACCCTACCATTCGGGCGATTGCGCTCTGCGCAGTGCCGTAAGTCCTGCGGAGGCTTGTGCCAACGCGCTTCGCGTCTTTGCTACTGAGAAGGCAATCGCCGGCGGAAACAAATTTGGCAGCAGCTGCCAGAGGGGCAAAAGACGCCGGACACTGGCGGGAACCGGAAAACCCAAAGCAACTGAACTGAGAAAAAATTGATTACAGCATTGGTCGAACGCTTGAAAGACAAGACGTTTATAGCGCGTATACGCTTAAATAAAAAATATTGCAACCATACGCAACAACCAATTGCAGAGATGATCGACAGCTGCGACGGCGACTAGTACTGTGCGACAGAAATAATCAGACAGTTTAAAATTGAGAAATGACATGA
>NZ_CAWUDP010000233.1:0-3921 GCF_963920835.1 Scytonema sp. PCC 10023 | reverse complement strand
TTTGTCTTTGGCGAGGATTTCTTGAGGTTCGACCGACAGCGATCGCTCAATTAACCTCTCGTCTTCCTTCACTGGGATGAATAAATCTGTCAATTTCCCCTGCTTAAGGTTTATATGAATTTGCTGACGGACTTCCCAGGAAATGACCACTCCAGGTCTCGCTTCCTGGTAACTACTCACGTCTTTTAAAATCAGGGGTTTTAGGGAATTTGAAAAGCTGTGATGGTCTACCAGTTCTACTGGTCCCTTTTGCAAGCAAGCACAAATTTTTTCAATGCAGAAAGCGTACAGTGGTTCCCTTAGGTGGTAGCAAATAAAGTGCGGTATATGGCTGCGATCAATGTCATCCCTCTCATCGTTGTACAGCCAGCCAAACAGCCAATCTTCTGGAGTAATCTGAACAAGATAAGCAGCCCTGTAACTATGGTTTTCATGCTCAAAAGCATTCCAGTATCGGTAAACTACCTGTTTAAGGAAAGTTTGCTCAATCTCTAAGGGAACCTGCTCACTAGTCAGGAGCGCAAAGCCCACATAGGAGAAGCTAGTATAAACTAGTTGGTTGACGGACAAATCCATGCTGAATAGCAATCATGATAAATGAAGGTAGCGTTCCTTCGTGCACGAATAGTACTTCCATCTAACAAAACCATACGAGTCTAGCGAACTCCAATAAACCCAGCCTGCTCAATTGCCTTTTGCCCTTGGTCGGTCAGTAAAAGTCTGGCGTAGCCTTCCCCAGCCTGCTGTTCCCGACCGTTGTTATGCTTAATAATGACAAACAAGTTAGTGGTCAGTGGATAGCTGCCATTTTTAATGGCTTCAGTATTAACCTGGTTGCGCTTATGCAAGCACTCTTGGGTTGGCACTTTTGGTTCGCGGTAAGGAGGAATGAGCCTAGTAGGAGTGTGACCCACCGGCAAAGACTTGACACTACATTGAGGCACGACTGTACGAGCAGAAGCGTAATACAAACCGCCAGGGGTTTTACTGAGCTTCCGTAGCGCTTCTGTAGTGGAATAGACATACTGCACTTGGGAGCTAAACGCTTGATTCTGCAAGTCTTTGTTATCTGAAAATATTATTGTGTCTGCATCTTGGGGACGCTGGGCAAAAGGAGTGATGGGTAGATCTGGTCCTCCTACCTCTTTCCAATTAGTAATTTGTCCCAGATAAATCTGTTGCAACTGGTCAATCGTTAAACCGGGTACCTTGAGTGATGGGTTAACTACCACCGCTATCCCATCAATACCAACTTGACGTTGCTCAAGTGTAAAGCCTCGCTGCTTGGCTGTGGTGTATTCTGTAGTTGTTAGCGGACGGGAAGACTGCGCGAAGTCCAATTGCCCGTCAAGCAACATACGAATGCCTGAACCAGAACCAGGACTGCTGTTAATAGGTTCTACGTAGCGCAACTGTAGTTCTGGGCGAGCGTTTTGGATTTGAGAATCTACCAATTGCCGAATAGGTGCCCACGCTGTACTGCCACCGTATTTGAACGAGCCGATTGGCATATTGGCAGCTGTCCCAAAGGCTGAGGTATCAATTGAGGCAGTGTTTGAACTTTGACTAGACAAATTAGTGTTGTTACTTGCCCGCAAGCGTGGTGCTACCAGCCACCAAAACAGTCCGCCAATCACCAGAAGTGTCAACACTTTACCAATAATTAAGCCTTTGAGAAGAACTGCCATTTCTGGGCTAATTACGAGTTTTTTTCGGTTTGTATGATCCATATTATTTGTATTGACCCTCCTAGGGGGAAGCTACAGGGTAAACGCATCTTATTTTTCAAGTGCCCATTGAACAAGATGAGTTATACCGTCGCTACTTTTCGCCCCAATCAATGCAGAAATGATTTCTTTTCTAGATTTGTTAAAAAAGTTTAAAAAAGTGATTTTCGGTCGGAAAAGTCACTCTCAATGTTGAAGTAAATACACGCTTTTTTGTGCCAAGAGTTTGACTTGGTAAATTGTGTAGGCAAGTGTTGAACTTTAGCCTACTTCTATTGCCTATAAATATATGAGAGTATTATATCTTGCATCAAAGAACCAGAGATGAGAAAAAAAGGCGTAGCAAACAAACCGATGAAAATCTTCCTCCCCTGCTCAAGAACTGCTTATTTTGATCACCATCTCCCCACCATCAATAAGCACAAACGATACAATCGCAATGGTGCTCTCTAATCCATCCCCAACTTGATGAAAGCCGCTCGCAAACCAACCCCCCAACTCACCTTACCCACCTTTCAACGCCCTGAATTACTCGCCCCCGCAGGTAATTGGGACTGTGCCAAAGCTGCTGTGGAAAATGGGGCAGATTCTATATACTTTGGATTGGATCGCTTCAATGCGCGAATGCGGGCGCAAAACTTCACCGAGGCTGACTTACCCAAGTTGATGGAATTTCTGCACTATCGAGGCGTCAAGGGATATGTAACCATTAATACTCTCGTTTTCCCGCAGGAACTCAGAGAGGCAGAGCAGTATTTACGCTCAATTATTGCAGCAGGTGTAGATGCGGTCATTGTTCAAGACGTAGGTATTTGTCGTCTTATTCGTTACCTTTCGCCAGATTTTCCTATCCATGCTTCCACCCAAATGACCGTCACCAGTGCCGCAGGGGTCGAATTTGCCAAATCCCTCGGTTGTCAGTTGGTAGTACTTGCTCGTGAATGCTCGCTAACGGAAATCGAGAAAATTCAGCGCCAGCAGCGTGTAGAGAGCTTGGATAAAACATCTTTACCTTTGGAAGTCTTTGTTCACGGTGCCTTATGCGTGGCATATTCCGGTCAATGTTTGACCAGTGAAGCGCTAGGCGGACGTTCTGCGAACCGTGGCGAATGTGCCCAAGCTTGCCGGATGCCCTACGAATTAATATCTGATGGTCAAGCTGTAGATTTGGGAAATCGGAAATATCTGCTCAGTCCTCAAGACTTGGCAGGGTTAGAGGTGCTGCCAGAATTGGTGAAAGCAGGGGTCAGTTGTCTCAAGATTGAAGGTCGCTTGAAAACGCCTGAGTATGTGGCGAATGTTATACAGGTTTATCGACAAGCGCTAGATAAGGTGATGGCGGATTTAAAAAATGTAGAGACGCGCCACCTCTCGTCTCTACAAGCGCCGGAACAAGAACACTACAATTTGGAGATGGCGTTTTCTCGCGGACTGTATACAGGTTGGTTTCGGGGAATTAACAATCAGGAACTGGTTCATGCTCACTTTGGTAAAAAGCGTGGAGTTTACTTGGGCGAAGTCACCCGCATCAGCAACGAAAAGGTGATAGTACGGCTACAAGCCCCAATTAAGCCTGGAGACGGTGTTGTTTTTGATTGCGGTCATCCGGAAGCGCAGGAAGAAGGTGGTCGAATTTATGCGGTGGAACATAAAGGAAAACAAGCAGTGCTAACCTTTGGTCGCCATAACCTTAACTTGCGACGGATACATGTAGGAGACAAAGTTTGGAAAACTAGCGATCCAGAACTTGATAAGCAACTGCGTCAGAGTTTTGCTGGAGAAAATCCGCAATTTCAGCGTCCAATTCATATAGAGGTTTGTGGAGAAGTTGGTCAATCCTTAGGGGCGATCGCCCGCGACGAACTCGGTCATGTTGTCCAAGTAGAATCTGCAATGCCCCTTGAAGAGGCGCACACCAAACCCCTCACCACAGAACGTTTACAGGAACAGTTTGGTCGTCTCGGCAACACTCCTTTTTGTTTGGGAACTTTGACAAATCATCTCAAAGACGCAGTCATGGTACCCGTGAGTGAGTTGAACCGAATGCGGCGGAAAATTGTGGCGCAGCTGGAAGATTTGCGTTCCCAACCTAAACGCTGGCAATTACACTCACACGCTTCTCTAAGAGACTTACTTCCTTCCCCCTCATCCCCCTCATCCCCCTCATCCCCCTCATCCCCCTCATCCCCCTCAT
>NZ_CAWUDP010000232.1:0-3927 GCF_963920835.1 Scytonema sp. PCC 10023 | reverse complement strand
TTCCCAGTACCGATGCCCAAATGTTTGCCAGTATTTCTTCTGTTGGCGTTCTGGGCGCGACAAAGTTGCGCTCTAGTTCGAGTTGCTCAAATGGTTTGGGTAGTGCTTTACGGTCGAGTTTACCATTGGGTGTCAGTGGTAGAGCATCAAGTGCCACGAAAGCACTCGGTATCATGTATTCTGGCAGCTTTTGTTTGAGAAAAGCGCGCAATTCGCTACTCTGTGGTGCTGGTTGCTCATTCGCTACTAAGTATGCGACCAATCTAGTAGCGCCCACCATCTCTTGTGTGGCGATGACCGCAGTTTGTCGCAGGTTTGGGTGTTGACTCAGAGCTGCCTCTATTTCTCCCAACTCTATGCGGAAACCACGGATTTTCACCTGATGGTCGATGCGACCGAGGTACTCAATATTGCCATCAGCTTTGTAGCGGACTAAATCCCCAGTTTTGTACAAGCGTTGACTCGATTTGTCAGGCGCAAAGGGGTTGGGAACAAATTTTTCTGCTGTCAATTCTGGACGGTTGAGGTAACCGCGTGCTAAACCCGCCCCAGAGATATACAACTCACCTGTCACTCCTACTGGTACTGGTTGCATCTGAGCATCCAGTATATACACCTGTGTGTTTGCAATCGGGCGACCAATCGAGGGTGTCCCAGTTGCTCCTTTTTCAACTAAGGCATATGTCGAGTAAGTCGTGTCTTCCGACGGTCCGTAGAGATTGAACACCTGTTGGATAGTTTCGTGTTCATATATCTTCTGTACAAGTTGATTTTGCAGCGCTTCACCAGCCAAGTTGACTGTTTGCACACTCGTCGGTATGCCGTCAATTCTGTGTAATTCCGCAATGGCAGAGGGTACGGTATTGATTAACGTTACTTCCCCAGATGCCGCCAAGGTGGGTAAATGCAAAGCATTTTGGGCTAAGATAACCTTGCCACCACAACTAAGAGGTACAAACAACTCGAACACTGAAAGGTCAAAGCAGATTGAGGTTGAAGCTAGAACCCCAGCACACTGTTGTGGAGTGAACACCTCTTGTGCCCAATGCACTAAGGTGACTGGGCTTTGATGTTCAATCGCCACTCCCTTGGGGTTTCCTGTAGAACCACTGGTGTAGATGACATATGCTAAGTTCTCAGGTGTCGCCTGACTGACACAATTGTCCGGGCTGTGTTCGGCAATTTCGTTCCACTCGGTGTCTAAAACTACCACACGTGCTTGGTGGAGGGGCAATTTCTCTACCAATTGCCCAGTTGTCAAAAGCACCGACGCCTGGGAATCGGACAGCATGAATGCTAAACGTGTACTCGGGTATGCTGGGTCTAATGGTACGTAAGCCCCACCCGCTTTGAGTATCCCCAGCAATGCCACTACCATCTCTATTGAACGTTCTACACACACACCGACCAACACTTCTGGTTTGACACCCAATGATTGTAAGTAGTGCGCTAGTTGATTGGCGCGTGTGTTTAATTCACTGTAGCTCAGGCGTTGCTCTTCAAATACTACTGCCACTGCATCCGGTGTCAACAGCACCTGTTGCTCAAATAAAGAGTGCAGACACAACTGTTGCGGGTAGGCGGCTTCGGTTTTGTTCCATTCCACCAGTATTTGATCTTGTTCGGTGGCAGTCAGTAGCGGTATATCTGATAGCTGTCGATCTGGATTGGCAATAATCCCTTCTAACAGGGTTTGAAAATGATCCGCCATGTGGGCGATCGCAGCAGTGTCAAAACGCTCAGTATCGTAGATGAACCGCAGCGACAATTGCACACCCGGCTGGGCAATGACTGTCAGTGGATAGTTAGTTCGCTCTATGGTACGAACATCACTGATGTCCAACTTTAAGGAGTTCTGTTGTAAAGCCCCATCTACCGGATAATTCTCAAATACCACGATGCTTTCAAACAATGGCACCCCGTGCGGCACATCACTGTGACGCTGAATCTGTACCAGTGGTGTGTACTCGTAAGTATTAATTTTTACCTGCTGCTTGTGTATTTGCTTAAGCTTTGGTAGAACTGTGTCCGAACCTTTGAATCCTACCCGCATCGGCAGGGTATTAATAAATAGCCCAACTATCGACTCCACACCTGTTATGGTGCCGGAACGACCTGAGACAGTCACGCCGAAAACCACGTCGGTTTCGCCACTGTATCGCCAGAGTAGTATTGCCCAAGCTGCTTGCACTAAGGTGTTTAACGTCAGTTGATATTTCCTTGCGAAAGACACTAGCGCTGTTGTTGCTGCACTTGATAGCGAAACAACCTGCTCGCTATAACTTTGTTGCGAACTAGACTTTTGCTGTGCTTTATCAACGACCAACGGCGTTGGTGCCGTCACACCCTGTAGTGTTTGTCGCCAAAATTCTTCGGCAACTTCTAAGTTCTGCTTCTGTAACCAGGCTATGTACTCCCGGTAGGAACGACTCGGTTGCAGTTGTAAATCTCGCCCCAAAGACTTTGCTTCGTAAAAGCGCAGCACTTCAAGGAATACCAACGGCAGTGACCATCCATCTATAAGTATGTGATGGTAACTCCACACAAATTGGTAGACATCCTCCGACATTTGAATCAGCACAAGGCGCATCAGTGGTGCCCTAGACAGCTGGAAGCCCCTCTGCTGCTCTTGTTCTATGAAAGTCGCCAGTTGTTGCTGCTGCTCATCCGCAGATAGCCCGATCCAACAATGGATCTCTAATGGTAGTTTCACCTGCCGATACACCACCTGTAACGGCACTTCTGAGTGTTCCCATGTGAAAGCAGTTCGCAAGACCACATGCCGCGCTATAACTTGCTGCCATGCAGCACCGAATGCCTCAACATCCAGATTTCCTGCAAAAGTACAGCTAAACTGCTGGCAATATACCCCTGGTTCTGAAGCATAAAGGGTGTGGAACAGCATCCCCTGCTGCACTGAGGATAAAGGATAGATATCGGCAATATTTTTCCAGTTGCTTGTGCTTATCCCTTGCGGGGGCACAATATTGCTCAACAATTGCTCAAGTACAACGTTGTTCAGTTGTGCTAGTGGAAAATCAGAAGGAGTGTAACCAAAAGCCTCAGGAGCCAAACAATGAGTAATGAGTGCGCGCAACGCTTGCAAAAACTCATCGGCTATACGCTCAATTGTGCTCTCATCGTGTAGATTCTCACTGTAAGTCCAATCGATTCGCAACTGAGAGCCGATGATGATGCTATTGACCTCAAGTAGATGGCTGCGGTGATTTCGGGGGCTACGGCTAGGACCGCTTGATTCACTTGCCAGCTTAAAAAGTGCACTTGTCTGTACAACGCCGTCAAATTGACCCAAATGGTTGAATACGACCTGGGCTTTTGGTTGTGCTTGGAGTTGGGCAACAGTATCTGCGTCCTCTAGTAGATACCGTAGCCAGCCATAGCTAATCCCTTGCTGCGGAATACGACGCAGTTGCTCTTTAATTGACTTTAACGCCTCTCCTGGATGGTCTGTTGCTTTGTGTACGACCACCGGAAAGATGGTGGTAAACCATCCCACAGTGCGTGAGACATTCACCGAATCCAAGAAATCTTCTCGTCCGTGTCCTTCCAAGTTGAACAGCACATGATTTGATTGCGTCCAATCGGCTAACACCTGCACCAAAGCTGTGAGCAACGCGTCATTGATTTGTGTGTTGTACGCTTTTGGCACTTCTTGCAGTAATGCACGCGTTTCTTCAACTGACAACGACAGCGACACTGTACGTGCAGATGCTTCGGTGTTTGCACCGCCTGGATAATCAACTGGGATATTCCCTACTTGCTCAAGTGATTGTAAGAGCCAAAAATCCCGGTGGTGTTGCAAATCTTGTGATTGTACATAGGAAAACTGCAGTTGCGCCCAATCTTTAAACGATGTGGTCTTGGGTGGCAGTTGTATCGCCCCACCCGCACTGAGTTGGCTGTAGG
>NZ_CAWUDP010000231.1:0-3986 GCF_963920835.1 Scytonema sp. PCC 10023 | reverse complement strand
CTTGTAAACTCAGTGCTGCTGGGTCATTTTGTCATGTGTTAGTCTAAACTCCAGTGATGATAAAAGTCTCTCCAACTAGTACTTATCGGCGCAAATAAAGCTACCATTCAAACAGGAACAACAAGTTTGTGACGTAAGCTTTTTGAATGCGTGAATTCTGCAAAACGTTACTAGGATAGGCTCTTTGATGTTCTAATCCACTTGCTTCAGCAGTCCCTGCACAAGCTCAACAGCGAAGGTTTTATAACCCACCTTGTCAAACAAAATCACCACTTTATCGCCTTCGTAGCGCATCACCCGCCCTTTACCAAACTTGGTGTGAATGACACTGCTGTTGATAGGGAAAGGTTGAAAGACAGTTTGCTCAACAGTGACTCCAGCTTGGCAATTATCGCAAAATCCACACTTATTCTGCATTGGTTCACCAAAATAGTTGAGCAGATACTGGCGACGACAATCTTGCAATTCGGCGTAGTTTCGCATCATTTCTAAGCGCGATCGCACAAATTGTTCTCGTCGTTCCTCAGCCAATGCTGCTGAAGAAGCTGCTGATTCTTGGTTAACTTCTGCCTTGCTTTTAGTAACCTCACCAGTTGGCAAAATTTCTACCGCCTCCACTTCTTCCAACCGACTGAGAGCTTTTGTAAGTTTATTTTGAGATAGTTCTGTTTGTTCCTGTAAATCTTCCGGCTCAAGTGGCGCATCAGCCTTTTGTACTGCTTGTGCGACTTGCAAAACTTCCTCAAAATCTAGCTTACCGCCACTGGCAAAAAAACGGCGGATGTTGAGGTCATTTGAACGATAAAACAGAATCGCTTTCGCCTCCTCCCCATCCCGTCCGGCGCGTCCAATTTCCTGATAATATGAGTCAATAGAATCGCTAATGTCGTAGTGGAAGACAAAGCGCACATTCGATTTATCTACCCCCATACCAAAAGCAGTAGTCGCAACAATAACCTCTGCCTCATCAGCCATGAATGCAGCTTGAACCTGCTCGCGTTCTGATGCTTTCATTCCTGCATGATAATGGACGGCTTTGATTCCTTTTTTACATAAAGCTTCAGCGATTTTCTCAGTGTGCTTACGAGTCGCCGCGTAAACTATACCAGGCTTTTCGGCAGCGGCAACACGCTTGAGCAAAGCAGTTTGTTTCTCAGCTTCGTCGTGGAAAGTCTCCACACCTAACCAAATATTCGGACGGTCAAATCCACGTACAAATATATGCGGCTTGCGCATTCCCAAGCGTTCCACAATCTCATCCCGCACAATCGGTGAAGCGGTAGCAGTTAGGGCAAGTACAGTGGGATGACCAAGCGTATCAATCACACCACCCAACCGCAAGTAATCAGGACGGAAATCATGCCCCCACTCGCTGATACAATGAGCTTCGTCTACTACAAATAGAGAAGGTTTTGCGTCTGCTATTCGTGCCAGGACTTCCTCATTATTAAATTGTTCTGGAGCAAGAAACAAAAATTCTAGCTTTTTCTTTTCTAAGTCTGTAAACGCCTCCTCTCGTTCTGCGTTGGGTATGGCAGAGTTGACAACAGCAGCTTCAGCCATATCCTGCTCCTCAATCGCTTCTACTTGGTCATGCTGAAGGGCAATTAAAGGGGAAATCACTACAGTTGCACCAGGAACTAACAAGGCAGCAATTTGGTAGATTGCTGATTTACCTGAACCCGTAGGCATCACAGCTAGAGTGTCGTGTCCATCAACAACTGCTTCGATGACTTGTTGCTGTCCAGGACGCAAGCTGTCGTAACCAAAAGTTTCTTGTGCAATGTGTTGAATCTGCTTTTGCTTTGAGCGCTGCCGTGCCATACTTAAGTCCTTATCCTAATAAGTCTATGTTGGATTTGGACTCAAAGCACTGCCTTCTCTCTTAGGAATTAAGAAAAAAATAAATAAGCTTTTAGGTTGCGAAATAATTTTTGGAATCAAACTCACTCATAAAGATTTCAGCTGAAATGACATTTAAGAAGATTTTAGGTATAAAGTTACTTGACAATAAAATATAAAGTTTGATGCAAGCTTTTTCCTATGTGTTATTATGAGTAAGGCTAGTAAAATGTAGCAATATATTTTTCTTTCCTTTGGGTAGAGGGCAATTCAGAGCAGGATAACCTGCCGATAATACTAAGGAAGAAATATCTATTTAGTGATTTATGTAGATAAGTAGGCAAAGCTGAATGTAGCTAGCTGAGCCAAGAATCCTTTTATGAGGTTAAGTCGTTGTTGAAAATTAAAGCGTTGGATATCCAGGTTGGCGATCGCATCGTTGCCTACTGCAATAACAGAATGCAGAAATGCACTGTGAAAGGCATCTTAGACCCTGGTCAGACAAGTATCACACTATCAGTATTCACTACTGAGCATTATCGCAAATCAGTCTCACGCGTAGTCCGGTTTCGGTGGGACGCTTTGGTTGATTTGGCAAGCTAAAAATTACGTCCAACTTTAAACTCGACTTTATGCAATTAAGTCGCGTAAACGAAAAGAACGGTCAACCGTTCGAGCAAAACATGAGGAACACGACGAAGTCCCGTTCCTCAAAACTCACTTTTTGGTGTCAGTTACTGGCTTAACACTGCCAACAAAAATTTAGCGTTGCTTTTTAAAGTGTTTGCTAAAAGATATTTATGCACCAGTGGGGCAGGAACTATAGGTAGTTCTTGCCCCATAAATAATATTCCCTATCTAAGCATTTGCTTACGCAGGAATCAATACTGTGTCGATGACGTGGATGACACCGTTATCAGCAGCAACATCCGGTGTTGCAACTGTGGCATCATTCACCTTGACGCCATTGGAAGCGTCAATTTTCACATCCGTTCCTTCAACTGTAGTAGCTGACTTCAGCTTCACCACGTCAGCCGCCAGTACCTTGCCTGAAACAACATGATACGTCAGGATTTTCTTGAGCTTTGGAATGTCCTTAAGTAATGCGTCTACTGTGCCTGCTGGTAGTTTAGCAAACGCCTCATCTGTAGGTGCAAAGACGGTGAATGGACCAGCGCCTTTAAGAGTATCTACCAGATTAGCAGCCTTGATTGCAGCAACTAGGGTACTGAAAGAACCCGCATTAACAGCGGTATCAACAATGTCAGCCATATATTTCACCTAGTTTTTTGTAATCTATTAACAAGTATAAACTATTTTCTCAGAAATAACCTTGACTATCAAAAAATAAAACCGTACCGTATTTTTATTTATATATTTTTATACACAAACATCAACTGAAGGCAAATAGAATCCTAATGAAAATCAGCGTTAATCTAGAAAATGCCCCAGAAATGAAGAAACCCTTGACCAGAAAACACTTCAAGTAAAACAACAGATAAAAAGCCAATCATTGCAAAACGACCATTCCAAATTTCGCTCTGAGCAGTAAAGCCCCAGCGCCAAACATTGCGTTCATCTGATACCAAAGGTGTAGTTTTTGGGGTGTTTGACATGGATAGTACTCCAAATTATTCTGTTGTAACAGTTACAAGCACTTTGACATCCTCCCACCGCTAACTCGGAGTACCGAGTATAGCGGGGGATTCCAAAGATTGCTCTTTGGGCTTCCTCTTTCTGTGAGCCGACTTACTTGAAGGAGTTTCCTCACCCAAACAGAGGTCGTTCCCGACAAGAGGCGTTAGTTCCGATGTGACCCACCGTACTTAATGCTTTTTCTAGTATGTTTCGTGCAGCATTCCAGTCCCTATCTTGGGTATGTCCGCAATGGTGACAAGTATGTGTTCTAGTGCTAAGAGTTTTCTTGACAACTTTCCCACAATTAGAGCAATTTTGACTGGTATACTGGGGCGGGACGGCAACCGTGACCACACCAAATACTTTCCCAAAATATTCAACCCATGTACGGAACTGAGTCCAGGCTGCATCAGAAATGGATTTGGCGAGGTGTCTATTCCTTACCATATTCCGCACCTTCAAGTCCTCATACGCCACGAGGTCGTTAGACATCACTACGCACCTTG
>NZ_CAWUDP010000230.1:0-4076 GCF_963920835.1 Scytonema sp. PCC 10023 | reverse complement strand
TCTTGTTTGTATCTTGGGACGCCGTGAGTTATTTGGCGTTTTCAACTCGTTTTTTGTGTTCTGATTTTCTATAGGGGTCAGGGTTGAAGACTTATGCTCGTCCCTTTGCTTTTTTGGAGAAAAATTTTGAAAGTTTACCAGGATAGAAGGCTGAAAGCCGCGTCACGAAGCGTGCGGGAATAACACCGATTCAAAAAATGTTTGCGACAGATACCCCACCCGCGAAGAGAGCGCACCCTCCCCGATTTATGGGGAGGGTTAGGGAGGGGTATTTTACAATGCTAGATGGGACAAAGATGGATCGAGATTGTGATCGAGTGCCTGAGGTGAGAATCACACAACCTTAATAAGTATATGATGATTTAGGTTATTGATGAGTGTGCTGATCCATCATTTAGTCGAAAAATAAGAATACCCTAAATTGCTGCCCTTCCCCAATCACTAGTCCGGCCTCTATGTTCAACCTGAATCGTCGTCAGTTTTTATTGCAGAGTACTCTCGCCATCGCGGCAACTGTAATCTACGATCAAGTACAAGCCCAAAAACCAACTTCCCCCGGCGCTTTGCCCAAAGGATTGCCGCATCGAAAGGTGTTCATTGTCGGTGCAGGTATTTCCGGTTTAGTGGCAGCGTATGAATTAACAGCAGTTGGTCATGATGTCACTATTTTAGAAGCAAGGAAACGTATCGGCGGTAGAGTGTTAACCCTGCGAGGAGCCTTTCAAGGAGAGGATTTAGTAGAACTTGGAGCGGCGAGAATCCCACCAAATCATCATTTAACCCTTGGTTACATCAAACATTTTGGTTTAAGACTTTCACAGTTTGCGCCGACAACTGGGAAATATATCACGATGAAGGACGGAAAACGTCTATTAGTCGCCGCGCAAGAACTCTTTCAAAATCAACCAGAAATCCGTGCCCAAGAGATTCAAAAACTGACGGATGGATTTGATCTACTTCCCCAAGCCTTCGCCCAAGCATTGACTTCAAAAATTAAACTTGATGATTCTGTTACTCGAATTGTACAAACATCTAATGGTGTTGAAGTGTCGTGCTTATCAGGGCAACGATATCTTGGTGATTGTGTGTTGTGTACTGTCCCGTTAACCGTCTTAAATCAGATTGCTTTTTCACCTGACCTATCTCCGGCAAAAAAGCAGGCGGCGGCAGGAGGATATAACTATCGAGCAGCAACCCGTTGCTTTGTTAAATTCCCTAATCGGTTCTGGGAAAAGGATAACTTAAATGGGTGGGGATTTTTGGAGGATGAAGAACTGTGGCATACTACTTGGGATAGACCTGAAAAGACAGGTATTCTTCATGCCTATCTAAAAGGAGAAAAAGCTCTTGAGATGGATGCTTTTGAGGGCAAAGCTCAACAAACAAAATTACTCCAGCACTGGGAGAAGATTTTGCCTGGGGTAACTAATTACTCTGTGCGATCGCACTTTTATTCATGGACAAAAGATATCTGGTCAAAAGGAGGCTGGGCCTATCCAACAGATGAACAGGAGAAGAAACTATTTTCAGAATTAGGGAAGTCAGAAGGAAAGATTTATTTTGCTGGAGACCATACTTCCAAGACAAGAGGCTGGCTTCAAGGAGCATTAGAATCTGGACTCAACGCTGCTAAAGAAATTCACTTTGCTGGCTCTACCGTTCCCTTTATGAAAAGGTGACACCTCATATATCCTCAAAAATTTGAAAAATTAATAGCGATCGCCTCCTTGGGATCGCTTGACTATCGGCGCTTAGTCTCTGTATATATACGTTGAGTAAGCAACCCCCGACTTGAAGTCGGGGGCTTCTCCTGACGGAGACGCTGCGCGAACAGCAAATGTTGAAGCCCTAGCTTACCCGACTCAGTACCTCGCGTACTACGTTCAGATTAAGAGTTAAAGTTGCTACCTTGAGCGGAGAGTGCCAGTTCCATGCTCTAGAACTAGAAGATTAAACAGGTGTAAGGGGTTAAGCCAGTGTCTTCTAGAAAGTACCGAATCTGAACATTGTCTAGGCTAACTTTACCCGCAAGGAGGGACAATTGTCCAAAGTTTTTGTAATTGATGCAGAAAAACGACCACTATATCCCATTCATCCAGCACAAGCGAGGCAATTATTACGGAACCAGAAAGCAGGTATATTTAGGTGTTTTCCTTTCACATTAATCCTAAAAGAGTCACGTCCTAATTCTCCTGTTTCACCCTTAAGATTAAAACTAGATCCTGGTGCGAAATTTACAGGAATTGCATTAGTTAACGATACTACAGGTGAAGTTATTTTTGCTGCTGAATTAAAGCATAGAGGTTTTGCAATTAGAGATGCTTTAACTTCAAGAAGACAACTTCGTAGAAGTAGGAGGAGTCGCAAAACTAGGTATCGTCAACCAAGATTTTTGAATAGGACACGACCAGAAGGATGGTTAGCACCAAGTCTACAAAGCCGAATTGAAAATATCAAAACTTGGGTTAGTAGATTACGCAAATTTGCACAAATTCACGCTATTAGTCAAGAGTTAGTCAAGTTTGATACGCAATTAATTCGTAATCCTGATATTCAGGGGAAAGAATATCAGCAAGGTACGCTATTCGGTTACGAAACTCGTCAGTATCTTCTTGAAAAGTGGAATAGAGAATGTGCTTATTGTGGAATTAAAAATGTTCCAGTTCAGATAGAACATATTCATCCAAGAGCAAAAGGAGGAACAAACTCAATCACGAATCTCACATTAAGTTGTGAGAAGTGTAACAACAAGAAAGGTACAAAAAATATCAAAGAGTTTTTGAAAAATGACTTATTAAGACTAGAAAGAATTCTAAAATGCGCTCAAAAACCCTTAATTGATGAGGACACTTGCGTGGGCGGCTCTGCCGACTTGAGCAAAGTGTCCGGTGCAGCAGCAGTAAATACAACTAGATTTGCATTGCTAGAAGTTTTAAAATCAACAGGATTACCCGTAGAAACAGGTTCAGGTGGATTAACTAAGTTCAACCGTACTCAACAAGGTTTAGAAAAAACTCATTGGATTGATGCAGGTTGTGTTGGGAAATCAACTCCAACTCTTAATATCAAAAATATTAAGCCATTGCTAATCACAGCGTCGGGACATGGAACACGCCAATCTTGTCGTACTAATAAATTTGGATTTCCTATTCGTTATTGTTCAAGAATGAAGTTTCACTTTGGATTTCAAACTGGTGACATTGTAAAAGCTGTTGTAACTAGTGGCAAGAAAATTGGTACTTATGTTGGAAGAATTGCAACTCGCGCAACTGGTAGTTTCAATCTTTCAACTCAAGAGGGACTAGTTCAAGGAATTAGTTACAAATATTGCAAGCATATTCACAAAAAAGATGGTTACTCGTATGTATAGATTAGAGAATTTGACGGCGCTTAAAAGCGCCCGTGTCGTGTTTCCTCTCAGACCTAAAGGTACTGAGTTTCCACACTCCCGCGAGGTTTTATGAGGATTGGCAGATTTGTGTCAGTGAATTGGCGAAAATTGACGGGGCAATGTTGAATGTAACACTGAGTTCTTCCGTGATGCTTTTCCAAGCAGATGTAGAATATATCTGCGCGTTAAGAGAGGGTTTTTGATTGTCAGGAAGCCGCTGGCGCATTGCTTGGGGCAAAAGGGCTGCTCCCTTTGTGAAGTATAAAAGAACTCGTTATAACAAATCTACCAAGTGCGCTCGCTAAATCTCTATGAGCAAAAAGCATTGATTCGTCTCATACTGCACTTGTTCAAGGGATATTGAATCTTCATGCGCCAATACCGTGAATTTCATATCAGTATGATTAAAGAATCATGGGTAAGCAAATCAATCAACGAATTGGTGTAGCGCGTGAAATTACCTACCCTGAATAAACTAGATACAATCTTTGCAATTTAAACAGCCATACTCGAAGAAACTTTACCACCAAAAGGTGTCGCATTTGTCAAGGCTGATTTGGTTTCACGTCCGAAGAATTGAGCAAGAGGAGCAATTTCTTGCATCAGTTCGATAAAATCGCCGGGTGTCAGAGACTGAGGACCATCTGAAAGTGCTTTGGCGGGGTTGGGGTGAACCTCAATCATC
>NZ_CAWUDP010000229.1:0-4118 GCF_963920835.1 Scytonema sp. PCC 10023 | reverse complement strand
AATGACCAGCAATGAGTAGAGGTGAGCAGAGATTGAGTTACAGTTTCTTTCCCTGACACCATAACCGATGAGAGTTTGTTATACCTGGGAGAAAGTAAGCTGAAACTATTGCTATATAAACATTTTAGTAACAGATTTTGGGCAGATTAACTTTGTTTACTTAGGTTTAAATTAGGCAAAATATAATAAGCCTAACACGAAAAAATCAAGGTTTGAGCTTCATTTGTGGCGTACTACAAACTTCCGTTTTAGGCAAAGTCGTACTACTTTGCACCTCATGACACGAATTAGGCAGCATTGGCTTGAACTGTAAACATTGTATACAACTAGCAGTACACAAAATGGCTCTTTTGTTTACCGCTTCCCTTAACCCGGTTTTTTGCGCAAATGCTACTCATCCCCCGGAAGTGCCGTTAATGATTTTGCTTCCCGCGTAGCCTCTTTGGATGACCAAACCATGACCAACTGCCATCGCTGGGCATATGTTCTTGCAATGTTTGTACAACATCCCCCATCGTACTGTCAGCAGAAACCCAACCACCTTCGATATCTGGAAAATCGATCTGACAATTTTCACACTTCTTGCCGTAATAAAAGCGGATCGGACACCAAAAAGATTCTACATTCCGCAGCATTTCAGCACCAAGGGAGTACACGCCAGTCATCCAATCACAGTACAAACACCAAATCAGGTCGTGCCCGATCAATCCTTCAAACTTCTGGCGGCTGACATTTATCCAATCGCTATGTTTGTAATTTGGGAACCCTAGCAACCATATAAGAAATGGATACACAAAGATTTCAGCCAAACGGATGGCAAAAAACACTGGCAGTGCCATAGCGGTTATCCATAATCCCAGGTGATTGCGCCACCAGCCGAACCGCTGATTGAGAAAGCCTACTATCCTCGGACCTTGTACGGCATTACGATGAGTCCATTCATGACCAACAATCCACAGTTGCATAGTCATGATCTGCCCAACCAAAGCCCCCGCGACTCCTACCCAGCCAGATACCAGGTTACTGACAAACCAGGGAATCCAAATTAGGATTGAAATGATTAGATCAAGCAAGGGTGCTTTAGTGAATGCTTCAGAAATGGTTTTGCTGAGGAAACTGAGTCGAGGTATCGACATCAGTAGCAAGACCATAACAGTTTCTACACAAACAACAGCTATACATGTTGTGACAAATGTATTCATAATTTGTTCCTTAAATAGGGTAAAGATCTTTATCCATCTGTTTTTTTCCAGCAGAAAGCTTTGAGAATTCTTGCTAGCAAAGGATCTTAGCCCTCAGTTTTTGCCCCACTTTTATCTTTGTTCAGTGTCCCAAAGTTTAGTGAGTGTTTCTTCTCCCACTTCTTTGGAGTTTTCAAATCCCACACTAAACCGAGCCAATTCAAACATTTCAAAACGTACCAGGCTACATCAATTTCCCACCATACAAATCCGTGCCGTGCAGAACTGGGGTCGTAATGATGGTTATTGTGAAATCCCTCACCTAGGGACACCAAACCAAAGACCCAAAGGTTACGGCTGTCATCTGTAGTCTCGAAGCGTCGGTATCCGTTAGGGCAATGGCAAGCTGACTGAATCAAATGAGTCGTATGCCAAATCATCACGTTGCTAACGCAAAATCCCCACACAAATCCTTCCCATCCGAAGAAGAAAAACATACCAGCACCAAAAACTAGCCATGGCAGGATAAACCACCGATCTAACCATACGAGTTCTGGAAACTTGGCGAAATCTGGAATTTGGTCGTAATCGGTCTTCGCAAAGCGCTTATTAAAGAACCAACCACTGTGAGAGTAAATTAACCCTTGATAACGTGGCGAATGAAGGTCATCGGGTGTATCCGAGTAGCGGTGATGAAGACGATGTGTCTGCGCCCACCACAGAGGACCACGCTCGGCACACAGGCTGCCATGAAGAGCTAGGAGGAACTGCATCCAACGCGACGTTTTGAAAGACCGATGAGAAAAGTAACGATGGTATCCTGCCACAACTCCGAATTGACGAACAAAGTAGCTGATCAAACAAAGCAATACCCAGAACAAATTGAATTCTAACCAGAAGACACACAACGCTAATAGGTGAGTGGCAACGTACAAAATATGGAGGTGAGTTATCGGTAATATATTTTTATAATTCATAATTACTTGGTATTAGTGGTAAATGTTGCATTCGTTCATATAGTCTTTCCTCGTATCTGCTTTTTCTTTGCAAACATAACTACAAATACAGGCAAATCCTTACAGGGCAGATGCTCAGCCATTAAGCATGAGCCATCAAGTATTGACCGTTGCCATTATATTCGCCATCAGACGCGGCAAAATTACGAGAAAACCATATTAAATAAAACCTCCACATACGGCGAAACTTAGGATAGTCAATGCCAAAATCTAAATTCTTGATTGTCGCTTGGTTGTCGTCAAAATTCTTTAGCCAATTCCCGTAGGTTTGAGAATAATTGCATCCATTGATATACCAACTTTTAATAGTTTTAAGGTCATTATTTTTGCTAGGAATTACATTATAATTCCAGAAGCGTCCGTGAGGAAAAATGTATTTGTGGGTGAAAACGCTGGATACGCTATTAGGGGTACGGATTGTCATGATGTGAATAAAAACCTTGCCGTCCTTCTTCAAAAAAGAAGCTATCTTTTGAAATGCTTTTGTTAAATTCCCCACATGTTCAAAAACACCTAGCGAAACAATTTTATCAAATTTGATATCAAATCCGGCATCATTAAAATCCCCTTCATACAAGGTAAACCGATCAGAATTGAGGTTGCTCTCAGGAGATTTCATTTTCTGGCGGATATACTCGCATTGCTCATGACTTAAATTCAAGCCCGTAACTTTAGCTTTTGGAAATTTGGCAAGAATATAATTCCCCAGACATCCCCAACCACATCCAATGTCTAAGATATGGTCTCCATCTTTGATATCTAGCTTTTCAATTACATCATCCATCATATGGATTTGGGCTTGCTCAAGGTTTAAGGCTCCCTTTTCCCACAGTCCCATAGTGTACTTAGGATAAACAAGCTTACTGCTACCTAACATAAGATTAAACATTTCTTGGGGTAGATCATACTGAATCTTCATTAAATCTCGCGCTCCTTCTGCGAGATTATCGCTTTCTTTTAATACCCATTCATAGGCTGTTAGAAGTGATGGAAAAAGTTGGAAAAATACGGGCATACATGCATCGAAAAGCACTTTCAATACAGAATCAGGGACTTCATATCCATTGATATAAGCCTCTGCTACTGCCATTTGTACCATATTGACCGTCTTAACCACACCAAAGGTTGCTTGGTAAGCAAATGGGCTTTTAAAATTTATATCTCCCACGACAGGAATATGATTTTCGATCTCTTGCAAAACACTGACATCATTCATGATTGATGCACCCGGTTTAATCATTATCTATATAGATGTAAGCTGAAGCAACTTATGCAGTTCAAAAGAATTGTCGAGTTCCACGAAAAATGGGTTCTTGTCCAGTTTTGGTGATAGTGGTTGGGGCTATGCATTAGTCACATATTTTGTAACAAAAGAAGGAAGAGCCAGAAGGTAGAAGCAGAGGAAGTTTCAGCCAAAGGAGAGAAGGAATGGGCAGAGATTGTTGGCGAGGTAGTTAACAAAAATTAAGAGAAAGAACCATTTGGTGTAGCAAGTGGCTCAAAGTATTGATTTCTCGTGGTTGTGAGCAGTGTCACGGGCAAGATTGGCAATTAGGGCTGAAAATACTTAATATTCCGTTTGTAGTGTAGACGATTATAAGGGCAAATCCGGGCAGGGCAAACGCATCTAAATAAGACTTGACAAAAAAAGAAATATATCGGTAAAGAGAAAAGGTGGCGATGGTTGTGCTGATGATTCCACCGTCAGGCGATGCGGAAACCGCCGCTGCGCGATCGCATCGAATGTAGAACATCAATTGACCGAAAAGGTGGCGATGGTTGTGCTGATGATTCCACCGTTAGGCGATGCGGAAACCGCCGCTGCGCGATCGCATCGAATGTAGAACATGGATTGACCGAAAAGGCGGCGATGGTTGTGCTGATGATTCCACCGTCAGGCGATGCGGAAACCGCCGCTGCG
>NZ_CAWUDP010000228.1:0-4223 GCF_963920835.1 Scytonema sp. PCC 10023 | reverse complement strand
CCGGTTTTGAGGGGGGAAGGGGACAGCAATGTCCCTGACCTACCCGACATTTTGAAAACTGGCAGGGAATCAAAATTGATGAGCATGAATCAATCGAGCGCATTGCAGAGTTAGCTCAGTTACTCTCTGAACACGGCAAAGCCTTTGCTCTTTATTGCGAATATTACGGCAATGATTCCACACTTGAAGACTTTCAAGAGCATTACTTGGGGCAATACAAAGATGAAGAAGACTTTGTTTATGAAATGTGGGAGCAAGACGGAAGGCTATTGAAGTTGGAAGAGTTAGGCATTCCTGAATCGTACATCGATTGGGAAGCGATCGCCCGTGACTGGTTTATCGATTCTTACTTTTCAGTCGAAGTCAGCTACGAGGAAACCTACGTTTTTAGTCGCCATTAAGTAGCATCATGGTTCCCCCGTATGTTGGGGAACCCATAACACACCTGACTTTGAGTTAAAGACATGAAACGCAACAAAACCAAGACCTACACCGTATCTGTGACTGTTGAAGCTAGCTGTCAGTTTGAAGTAGAAGCTAGCAGCGTCAGGCAAGCCAAGGCAAAAGCCAAAGAACTAGCTGGTGAGTTAATCCAGATTGAGTTTGATGGTGAGTGCCAAAGTCCAGATTCTGAAGTTCTACCCATCTACGATGACGCAATAGAGGAGGAATAGTAATTTTCCCTAAAACTATCAAACCGCAAACTTTGTACCCCCTTTGCAACACAATCATGCTAATTGGCAGTCAAGGCACTCACGACAGCATACAACTAAGGGCAGCTACCGCTTAGAATTAAATAGCAGTACTATGCAAAGCTGTAGCATAAATGCGCTAGAAAAATTACTTAATGAAAAAAAATGGAACATTTCTGACCTTGCCAGAGAGTATGGAAAGCAAGAATCTCCGGGCATTTCAGATGATGAAGCCATCAAAAAGTACGGTTCACTCATGCGTAAGGTGCTAAAAGACCCGGAAGACACCAAGCACAGAATTGTAAAGAGGGTGGTAGAGATTTTGGGTGGCGAGTTGGTGGTAAGGGTGAAGCGGGTTGAGGAACTGACACTGTGAGTTTCCAAGAGAATTACTAAACCAATTTCCACCGAGCGATTGCCCAAGGGGCACTGCCGTTCGCGGAGCGTCTCCGCTACTGAGAAGGCAATCGCCAGCTTTGCGATCAATGTGAAGTTGATAACCCGTAACTTGAGTTAATATTGTCACATATTGGTACTGGAAACGGCACGAGGGCAGCCGTTACCTCGTGCAGGAAATTCGAGAAGCTAGCCAGGGGGCTTCTACAGAGCTTATGGAGATATTAAGAAGCTAGGTAAATCATAAGAAAGTACTGAATTTTAGAAGCGCTGCAAGCGGACGGTCAAAGTACGGCGTTGCACCTCTTGTGGTCCTAGCACAGCAGAGGTTCCATTGCGACAAGCAATCTCCAAATCGTAAGGAATGTTCGTGCTAGGGTCAAGTACAAGCACGTAATGATTGTGCCACCCACCATAGCTTTGAAATACCCAGACGTAGGGAAAATCGGTGGTGTCAAAATTCATGAGTAAAGCAGATTGCGATCGCTCATTGCGAATCCCGCATTCTCCACGAGCCAAGTTTGAGCTGTAATAAAACTCTTGTAATTGTGAAGAACGCGGTGGTGTGCGCTGTACTTCAATTTCCCTTCCATCCGCCGCCAAAGCTTTGGGAAAGCGGGTTTTCTCCTGACGACCGATGATTTTACTAAATTCAATAACGGCCGGCTCAATCAGACAATCCGGCAGTAGAATCTCGTCCCCCTCCTCAATGGCAATCGCCGCGTGTTGTTTAAACAAAAATGGAATTGTTTCATCGGACTCGTTTTGGAGCAGGTACTCGATTTTCGCTTCAGGCTTAGTTTCATCAAGCAGAATTATCTTTTCTACCCTCACTGGCACAGTTTGACAAGAACGCACCATCTTTACACCGTTATTGGATGTTTCAACAACCTCCCACTTGGTTGACCATAACTCCCCATGGTCAACCAAGTGGCGACCAAGTGGCGACCTTGAAACACACCTGCTGCATCGTTAGGAAAAATCTCATCCCAACCACCTGTCCAATTGTCGTCAAAGGATGACAAGAATGCAAGCGTTCTTGTTTGCGACTCGTCATAACCTTTTGGATGCCAAAGCCACTGGTGTTCAGTTTGGAGGTCTTGTAGTTGGTCGATCCGACCACCGAGGTCTGGTCTAATTGTCAGTTTGATTTCGGAATTTAAGAGCGTAATTATCATCCCAAAAATTTGTCAGATTGTTTATCATCATCCGGGAAAAATAGTAACGTGAACTACCCCACCTTGGCAGAGTCTTAGGGTGGGGCTTCCAGTTTCACGGCCGAATGTTGCCCGCGCTCACCACCTCTATCCCCCCATTTCTATACCCGCTGTTTGATGCAATTGCCCAGAGCGCTGTGCCCTCATCTGCTCCACAACCGCATAACGCGCCTGAAAGTCCTTGACCTGCTCCCTTGTGAACGGCTTTTCCACCTTATCACCGTAAGCCTTCATTTGGAGGTTACCTTCCATATCTCGAACTTGCAAATGTTTGCCAGATTCAATAATTTGCATTCCTGCCTTCTGGGAAACAAAGGCGCGACCTTGCATTTTCTCAATCTTTGCATTCTCTCTAGTACCACCTGCCCACGTCTCAATGGGCAAACTTCCTTCTTTGCCATACACATTCACCATGTTGCGCAAAGAGGCAAGACTGTCCCGCGTGAGTTGCTTGCGTTCGATGTAATCAAAATTGTCCAAATCTTTGGTCAACAGACGATTATGAGTCACTTCGTCTCCTTTAGCCTTGACAACTCCATCAGGACGGTAACTCTGCTCAATCTTTCCTGTATCATGCCGCAAAAACGTTTGATTTGATTTGTCGATTGATAAATCACCTGTTGCCTCATTCTGGGTAATGGTATAGCCACTTACTGTCGCTGTTCTGACACTAGGGACAAGTTCTTTACCTTCTTGTTGGAGTGCCTTATGAGCAACTTGGAGGACAAACTGCTGGGCTTTTTGAACTGCACCATCCCGTTCTGAACGCAGATTCTCTGGCACCGGAGCTTTACTCACCGCTAATTCCTGAATTGCTTCAATGGAGACTGAACCAGAGTAAGCGGCCTGCCTCTCCTCAATTTTGGACATTTGGAACCACTGCCAGTTTTTCGAGTTCTCCGAGCGTTGAAGTTGAGCTTGCTGCTCCTTGTGTTCAATAAATTGTTTAGTTGAGGCACGAACATTGCTTTCTTCTCTTAATTGAGATGCTTCTACTTCCTTGTGAATTACTTCAAAAGGAGTTACAGACTCAAACGCCACTTTATCTTGGGAAATAACCTCCACTCCCTCTATTTGGGCTGGCTGTGAAATTGTGATTTCTGGTTCAATTAATTTACTCTCAATGACTTGGCCTTTCTCAAACCGAAACACCTCTTGGTCGTTCTTTTGAATCACAAGCGCCTGTTTAATGTTGGACGGCTCACCGTTTTGTCCAAGCGCAGGAGCATCCATATCAATTGCCGCTCGCAGCACTCCTACACGAGTTTCTGTGAGCTTACTCATTTCTGGTTCCTGTCCTACAACACCCTCATAAACTGAGTTTTTGCCCATCTGGATATTAATCTTCTCCCCAGGTTTAGCATCCATTCGCCTTGCTAATTCTTTAATAAAATCCTGGGTTTGCTCTATCGATAAAAGCGCTCTTGTTGCAGCCATATGTCAGTCTTGCATGAAATATTTTTGTGAACTGTAAATTCTATTGGTGCTTACGCAGCCCTTCTTTATCAACCAGCCATAATTGGTGACCGGGAATCTTTTCAATACGATTGAGAACTTCCACACCTTGCACTAAAATTAGCCCTGGTTCACCATCTACCTCAATTTCTACTACTTCAGAACGTGCAGTAGCTGTCAATAACAAGTTGGGCATAGCATCAACTTGACTATTAGATTTCCAACCAGCAACCCAGCAATCATCAAAATAAACATTAACTTGTTGAGGCTGGTACTCACTATCAAAATCAGAAAAGTCCCGATAAATCTTAACCGACTCTCTTATTGAGGGATAGTCTTTTAAAACTTCCTGGATAACTTTAGGAAACAAGTCATCTACGAGCATCAGTGAATTTTTATTCATTATTTACTGGAGTTTAGACTAGTTCGCGGTGCGAAACGGTAGAAGAAATGAACTAAAAAC
>NZ_CAWUDP010000227.1:0-4253 GCF_963920835.1 Scytonema sp. PCC 10023 | reverse complement strand
AGTGATCGCAATTATTATAGTCCACGTCCTAATTAGACTGGCTATAGCTATAAATCTTTGGGCTGACGTGATGGAGGAATAACCATATCGGCGCATTCATATTGAGGGCGATAGCGAAGCGCTGCTGCGAAGCGCAGATCGTTCGCATCACCGACAAATTCGCAGGGGCGTTACCCATACGTATACTTGAATGATCTTCATCAAAAATCACATCCTTGACCCAATGAAGACGATTCTCAATTCCCCAATGCCCACGAATCCCCTTGGCAAAATCAGCTGCGGAATTTACTAGGCTACTAATGTAGAACGCAACTTGGTGGTATGCTTTGCCTGCACGAGTACCTATTCTTTCAACCTTGATTAATGATTTTAAGCCTGCCCATTCCTGGCTGATACCAGTTAAATCATGAAAAACTTCTACAGTGCGCGTTGTAACCCTGTTTCGAGTTTTTTCAGCTGTGATATACCGACTTGTTGGTTTGGAATTATCCGTATTATATCGAATTTGGCGATGTAAGTTTTTTTGATTTGCTTTGACGGCGATCGCATAGTCATTGCCACCATCAATAATTAACTTGCAAGTTTTTTTTGGCAATGTAGAGCTGATATTCGCTAAAAACAACACCCTCGATATCCAATACCGCAATTAAATTTTGAACCGTGCTAATTTCACTACCTTTCTTGTTCTCCAATTTGGTCAGACCTAAGACAAGCCCTCTTTTTTCAGCAAATACGGACACGATACTTACAAAATTTTGATACTCACTTTCGTAGTTTTGCACAGTTCCTTTGATACTTTTACCATCAATTCCAAACCACTCTGATGTATCCACATGAACATAGTTTTGTGCCCACTGATTAAACGTTGCAGCAAGATTGTCAAAATCTACTCCCATCAGTATTCGTCGAATAGTCGAGTACGATGGAACACCATGTTTTTCGATTCTAAATTTCTCAATCAATACACGACGATGCCGTTTGACAAAGTCTCCCCATGCACGATACCCTACGTACCCGCTCATTGTCCCCATAATGACAAACAGTAATACCAACCACAGTTGATGTCTTTGTCCATCTTTGACTCGAAAATCTTTAACTTCCCGCAGTTGTTCAATCAGATTTGCACTCATTGTTTTCATCCCCAGGACGCTTGTCATTTTACACTTTTTAGGAAATGAAACAGCCCTGCCACTATGCGGTGGGTTTTTCAATCTTTTATGTCCATTCATTTGGTAACGATCGCCCACACTAAACACATTGCTAATCTTACTCATGAACGACGATGGATTCTGAAGTTTCTTGGTGCCCCTTGCCAAAAATATTATCTACTTACATGAGAGACCTGCGGAATGTGGGGTTCAACGCCTCCTAGCCCAAAAATGTGCTCTTTGCGGGGCAACGGACAATATTGAAGTCCACCATATCCGCAAGTTAGCAGATCTCAAGCAAAAAGGATGCTCTGAACGCCCAGAATGGATGGTTAAAATGTCGGCACGCAAACGTAAAACCCTAGTGGTTTGTCGTCAGTGCCACGAGAAAATTCAATATGGACGCTACGACGGTGATGCTCTTAAACGTAAAGATTACCGGAAAGCGAAGTGATACGGAAACGGTCATGCTTCGTTTGGGCGCGACATGAAGTCGTGCGTTAGGTGCATACAGCGCTTTATGACTGAGGAGCCGTCTCCTCCAGGAAATTCCTTCTTCCTGTTCCCACGTAAAAGGGTCACGCTACCCCGCCTACGCCAAGAGTAAGTGATGAAATTGGTGGAATGCAAGGCACGCAAGCCCACTTTACTGAAAGCCTAACTTGGTACGTGACTTCAAGCCTAAATTTTTCGTTCGGATGTGTTATCAATCCATTTATCGTCAAATGTATAGCCTGCAAGGATTAGAGGCATTGAAAGGATAATATTGCCAAAGTCAATTGGAAGCATAAGTACGTAAAAACGACCTGACTGACATCTTGCACCAAGAAAATTTTATGTTATTTTCATACTCAGTACGAAGCCTGAAGCCCTTGTTTTCCCGATAAAAGCCAAGAAAAGTGATGTAACTTTATTGCGCTGCTTTTGACTAAGCCCAGGCTTCTACGGAGAGGTGCAAGATCTGATCTGAGTGATGAAGTCGGTTTAAGAAATCGCTAAAATATTTGCCAGATAAGCTTTTTAGACTATTTTGTTACCTCATTAGTGATTAAGCAACAAGTAGAATGTTAATTATAACCAAAGCTATGTATGGACCTAATTTTTCGAGTAAGTCTACTGTAAACCACTGCCCTAATGTCCGATCCTCAAAACTCATTCAATCCTAAACAACTAGCAAAACTAGCAAAACAACTCAATTCAAAACAAAAGGTACTTTTGCTTAAAGAGTTAGCTGGTACGTTAAGCCCCCACTTGCTTGAAGCCATGAAGATTGAGGCTGAGCAGGCATTGGTACTCTGCCAGTTCGATGGAACAGAAGATCCCGAGGATCTCGATGAGCAACCAGCCAGACATTTTGAATTTAAAAAAATCAAGCACAAATATTATGCATATCTACGATGGCGGGAGGATGGGCACCACAAATCTGAGTACTTAGGACCAATGCCTTTGCTACCAGGTCACACCTATACACTAGTTCATAAAAAAGACGGTAACAAAAAGATTTTAACGCCACTGGGCTTAGAAATAGAGGATAACCGAATTTACCTAAAGGTTCAAGTCTTAAATCCTATTCAAACCATTAGAAGCTATCCCTATCCAGAGTGCTTAAAGACTGTATTCAGCAAAAAAGAGTGGACCATTGAGAAGCTAACTTCACTCCCCAATCAGGGCAAACGCATCTAAATTTGGCTGGATGAGTCTTGACAAAAAGAGATTTTTATGTATTTAAGCGTTGATGCAACTGGCAGATTAGGTGGTAGGGCTATTCAAGGATGCCGATAACTAAACAAGGGCATATCGCATATCTAGGTTTTAAGAGCAGCGATTGCGCTCTTAGCGCAATCGCTGCTCTTAAAACTTTACTCAAAAGGCAGGCGGTTACTCTGGCTGGTGTACCACGTTCATGGCGTAAGGCTAGAGAAGCTGCAAAAACGGCAAATTAGCCTCTAAGCCTTACTGGGACTAGCTTGTGGGCTTTCTATTCCCAATCACTTTGTTGGTAGGCAAAGTTCCTACTTTATTTTTGGATCTGGTACTTACCTACTAAACTTTACTTTTCGTCCCTTGAAAATGCCGTTTTGTTGTAGAATCATGTCAGAAAAGTTCCGACACCAGTTCTTAAATATAGGTTGAATTATTGATTCAACATAGTAAACAACAACAGAATTTATCTAATTTTAGTTACCTTGTAGAAGATTAAATCAGCGTGTTTATACAAAGTAAATATAGTAGCTAAAGTTTGACGATATTCAATTCCAAGTAGAAATGTAGCAATATAGGCTTCCCCCAGTCAGGTGAATCAAAAGCAGGAAGTTTGTACACCCCTACATAGTTCATAGTGGTCAGGTTGATGAGACCTGGGGATTCCCCCAGATACACTCAGAATTACGCCGTTGACCCAGATGAAAGTTCAAAAATTTCGTTTTCCTGACAGTGACCGAGTGTCATGGTTAGTGCTGGATGATGGCTATTTACCTATTCAGCCAATCCAAAGTTATCTGCAATATCTGGAAAGTCTTGAACGCTCTCCTAACACGATTCAAGCCTATGCAGGACACCTCAAGCTGTATTGGGAATTTTTAAGGGACTATTCAATTGATTGGGTTGACATAAGTCTAGACAAACTTGCAGACTTCATTAATTGGCTACGTAGAGCAGATCCAAAAGTAATATTCATTCAACCTGTTGAGGCAAAACGGAGTGAGCGCACCGTTAACACAATCCTCTCTGCTGTATGTAGCTTTTACGACTTTCAGTATCGACTAGGAAATACAAAAGAGTTACGAGTCTACGGTCAACAATTTCTAACTGGTAATCGGTCGTACAAATCTTTTCTGCACCATATCACCAAAGGAAAGCCAGTACAGAAAAGCTTACTTAACCCTCTTTTGTCAGTTTGGGAGAATGCAATAGCTGAAAGGGTTACGGGGCTTCATTTTCTACTTTTCGTCTACAAATTTTAGTTTCTGTTAGAAAATAAAGACTCAAACCTTGATTGAATCAAAATTTCAGAAATTGGCTTCGATTATTGTTTTCCGAGAGTGACAAAACGGCGTAAAGCTAGAGAAGCTGTCACCTTGTGCCATATGCCTGAAACCCTTTTAG
>NZ_CAWUDP010000226.1:0-4428 GCF_963920835.1 Scytonema sp. PCC 10023 | reverse complement strand
TCATGTCATTTCTCAATTTTAAACTGTCTGATTATTTCTGTCGCACAGTACTAGAGCATTTTGAAACACTGCAAGAAGCCATGGAGCATGTCCTAAGTTTAGCGTCCTAACCAACCTGGCGGTTGCTATATGTATCAGTCTCAGTAAAAAAAGTACCATCAATTTGATAACTGCTTAATAACTAATTGATGTATACCATAAGTAGCTTGTAATTACATCTATAATAGTATATAAGCTGACGGGGCGACAAAAGAGCTAGGATGCAGCTAGAATAAAAATTAATGTGAGCTAACAATTTTCTTGTTTGCAAGCCGGAGCGTTTATGTTTGCGAGCCGCAACAGTTAACCATCCCATAGCCCTTGAAACCGCCCAGATGCAAGTTTCGTGTAACGCACTGTGTGCTGGATATTGTTATGCCCCAAGTAACTCTGAATTGTCCGAGTATCAGTACCTCGGTTTGCGAGATAGTAACCTGTTCCATGTCGTAGCATGTGTGCGTGAACTGGGAAAGGGAGATCTGCTAATTCACCAGCTCGCTCAACAATTCCGCTAATTGGAGAGCGATTTTTTTCGGGGGAGATGGTACTTGTAGCGGACCACAATACTAATCCTTCTAGCCCGCAATCAAGACAATTTTGAGACCACATTAATTGCAACCAAGGCGGCGCTTGGAACCACATTAACTACAACTGGGACCACATTAACTGCAACCAGACCGCAATCATCTGACTCGACCCACATTAATTGCAACTATGCCAAGTTAAAATGATTTGACGTAACCGATGCGTGGATCAACTGTCGCAAAAACGACCCTTTTTGCGACAGAAGACTAAGCTTCTCGAGTAAAGGCATAATCCACGCCTAAAACTGTTGCAAAACTTATCTCAAAATCTGTGTCTTAAAAATGTAGACTGATTGTTAGTTATGTAACACACTGTGACTATTGTTTCACCTCTGGAGGCACGAGTTTATGCTCGTTGGCTATGCGCGGGTTTCAACTATAGATCAGAACCTTGACCTACAGCGAGATGCTCTACTCTCAGCAGGCTGCGACAAAATCTTCACGGATATAGCCAGTGGCGTTCAAGATTCTCGTTTGGGTCTAACCGAAGCGCTAAACTACTTACGTTCTGGAGATACCCTTGTAGTCTGGAAGCTTGATCGCCTTGGTCGCTCCCTTAAACACCTCATTGAAACAGTCAACGCACTAGCTGCGAAGTCGATTAGTTTTCACAGTCTTCAAGAAAACCTTGATACGACAACCAGTGGCGGCAAACTCATCTTTCATCTGTTTGGGGCACTAGCTGAGTTTGAGCGGGAAGTGATTCGTGAGCGCACCCGTGCTGGTTTAAAGGCGGCTAGGGCTAGAGGCCACAAAGGTGGTCGTCCTCGTAAGCTAGATGCCTCCTCTCTCAACATGGCTAAGCTCCTAATCAGCGAAGGAAGTACCTCGGTTACTGAAATCTGCCGGACTCTGCGAGTTTCTCGCTCAACTTTGTACCGTTGTATTGGAAAAAACAATTGCGTTACACCCGAAGCTAATTCCACAGAAGCGGAGGCGAGCACTTGACGTGGTACGCAAGCAGATCCCAGCAGAAGCTTTAATCAATCTACGCCAGCGACTTGACATATTACCGAGTCGTTGCCAGGAGCGTAGCCTTTTAGTTGAAGAGACGGCAACCTTATACGGCGTGTCTACTGACACACTTTATCGTGCCTTGCGTCAGTATTCGCGACCCAAGACTATCAACCGTTCGGATAGTGGGTCGCCAAGAAAGCTGTCTTCAAAAGAGATGGAACTTTACTGTGAAGTCATCGCCGCGATGAAAATCCGCACCTGCAACAAAAAAGGACGGCATGTCTCCACCGCACGAGCGATTGAGCTTTTGGAAGATTCCGGGATGAACACACCATATGGCTTCATCCAACCAGCGAAGGGCTTGCTGAACAAAACAACTGTTAATCGTTACCTGAAAACTTGGGGGTATGACCACCTCACTATGACCCAGCAACCGCCAGCGGTGCGCTTTCAAGCTGACTACAGCAATCAATGTTGGCATTTCGACCTCAGCCCATCCGATTTAAAACACGTAAAGCAGCCCTTGTGGGTAGAACCAGGCAGAGGGAATCCACTGCTGATGCTCTACAGTGTTGTCGATGATCGCAGTGGTGTATGTTACCAAGAATACCACTGTGTCTATGGAGAGGATGTGGAAGCTGCATTACGCTTTTTGTTTAACGCAATGACAGCGAAAGCTATGGATGGATTTCCCTTTCAGGGGATTCCAGAGATGATATATGCAGACAATGGTCCAATTACCAAAAGCCGGATCTTTCAAAATGTCATGTCATGTCTGGGGGTGAAATTAGCTACACATATGCCAGCGGGTAAGGATGGTCGTCGGGTTACCGCCCGCTCTAAAGGCAAAGTAGAAAGACCTTTCCGAACGGTCAAAGAAGCACACGAAACCCTGTACCACTTTCACGAACCGGAAAACGAGATTGAGGCTAACCTTTGGTTGCGCCAGTATTTGTTGCATTACAACGAGCAGCCACATCGTAGTGAAGAACACTCGCGAATGGAAGATTGGCGAGTGTTTCTACCTCATAGTGGTTTACGCCAAATGTGCAGTTGGGAACGGTTTTGTACCTTTGCCCGCGAACCTCAGCAGCGTAAGGTAGATTCTTCAGCCAGAGTATCGATTGAAGGGGTAGCCTATGAGGTAGACCCTGATCTGGCAGGCGAAACAGTGGTGCTATGGTGGGGTCTATTTGACAACGAACTGTACGTTGAAAAAGATCACCAACGGTACGGACCATTTCACCCAGTTGATGGTCCCATCCCCTTGCATCGATATCGCAAATTAAAAAAAACCAAAACCGAAGAGCGGGCAGACCGAATTGCAGCTTTGGCGAAGGAGTTGGACTTGCCACGCGATGCTCTGGACAAAAATACAGACCTACAATTTCTGGTGGACAAGTATAAAATACCGGAACTACCCGTTATACCCTTCAGTGACCCAGACCCATTCCAAGAATTTACATATCCCACCACACTATTTGCTAAGCGGGCGATTGCAGAATATCTTGCTCAACCACTGGCGAAACTATCAGCAGAACAGCGAGTATTTATTGACACGCTGTTAGCTGAAACCCTGAACAAAAAATTGATTATGGAGCGGATACGGCAGTATTTTAAACAGCCAAAAGGAGGGCAACAAAATGCTCACTGAAGTCATGGAACATTTCGCCTTAATTAAGGAGTTTCCTAAGGCTGGATACTACGAGACAGACCACCACTCGCAAATGTTCAAAGACATCAAATCCGCCATCTATTCAGGAAAACTAGTTGCATTAGTGGGAATTATTGGATGTGGCAAGACAACTACTTTACGACGTTTGTTTGAAGTTTTGGACAAAGAAGGCAAAATTCTGGTTTCAAAGTCGCTTTCTGTGGATAAAGACCGCACGACACTACCAACACTGATCTCTGCTTTGTTCTATGATTTGTCAGCAGACAAGGGAATTAAAATCCCTAAACTTAGCGAAAAACGGGAACGGGAACTGCGCGCTCTGGTCAAGAAGGGTAAAAAGCCAGTGGCTCTGTTTGTGGATGAGGCTCACGACCTACACTACAGTACCCTAACTGGACTCAAACGTTTAATGGAGATAGTTGAAGACGGTGGTGGCACACTCTCAGTAGTGCTGGCTGGTCATCCCAAACTGAAAAATGATTTACGCCGTCCAACAATGGAAGAAATTGGGTATCGCTCAACAGTCTTTTCCTTGGATGGTATCGTTGGCAGTCAGCGAGAATATATTGAATGGCTGGTATCTAAATGTACTACTGAGTTAACTCAAATAGGTGACATCTTAGAAGCAGAAGCTATTGACTTACTGGCCATACGGCTGAGGACGCCACTACAAATTGAACAACATTTGACATTAGCCTTTGAGGCTGCGTTCCAACTTGGAGAAAAACCTGTTACAACGGCAATTGTTGAGTCGGTTTTATCGAAGCAAATTGACGATTTGGAACCCACTCTGACAAGGCACGGTTATGATGCCAGAGGCTTGGCTGAACAGTTCAATGCCAAACCTGCTGAAATCAAATCACTGTTTCGCGGGCAGCTTGAACCAGCGCGTGCCCGCGAACTACAGGAGCAAATGCTAGCTGCGGGACTGCCGATTTGAGAAGCGATGGCATAGTTGCAATTAATGTGGGTCGAGTCAGATGATTGCGGTCTGGTTGCAGTTAATGTGGTCCCAGTTGTAGTTAATGTGGTTCCAAGCGCCGCCTTGGTTGCAATTAATGTGGTCTCAAAATTGTCTTGATTGCGGGCTAGAAGGATTAGTATTGTGGTCTGCTACAGGTACTGGCAATGCGGTAAGATGACCCAATGAGCGATTCTGAGCAACTTGTTATC
>NZ_CAWUDP010000225.1:0-4604 GCF_963920835.1 Scytonema sp. PCC 10023 | reverse complement strand
ACTGTTTGAAGCCCAAGTGGAACAAACACCCGATGCTGTAGCCGTCGTGTTTGAAAATGAGCATTTAACTTATCAGGAGTTAAACGCTAGGGCGAATCAGCTAGCACGTTACCTGCAAGGATTTGGCGTAAAGCCAGAAGTACTAGTAGGTATTTGCGTAGAACGCTCTTTAGAGATGATTGTAGGACTGCTGGGAATTCTTAAAGCGGGTGGTGCATATGTACCCCTCGACCCGATCTACCCACCAGAGCGATTGGCGTACATTTTAGAAGACTCCTGTGCCTGTGTACTGCTCACACAACAGGCGGTAGCGGACAAACTACCCGACTTCAAGGGGCGTGTTGTCTACTTAGACGAATATTTGCCGATATCCCAAAGTTCATCCAATCCCAACAGCAATGTCTGCTGTGAGAACCTGGCTTATGCCATTTACACAAGTGGCTCCACCGGACGACCCAAAGGAGTACAAATCCGCCACCAGGCTGTGGTGAATTTCTTAAGCTCAATGTCTGCTCAACCGGGGATAGTACCATCAGATGTGCTGGTGGCGGTGACGACCATCACTTTTGACATTGCCGCGTTGGAGTTGTTCCTACCATTGAGCACAGGCGCACGCGTCGTCCTCACCCCGGATTTAATTGCCGATGGTGGTCAAAGCACTGCAGCCTTGGCAACATCAAGCGCCACAATCATGCAAGGCACACCAGCAACTTGGCGAACACTGATGCAAGTTGGCTTCCTTGGTAATCAAAAATTGAAAATACTTTGTGGTGGTGAAGCCCTCTCGCGGGAACTGGCAACTCAATTACTTGAGCGTGCAGACACCTTATGGAATATGTACGGTCCGACTGAGACCACCATTTGGTCTGCGGTGTCTCAAGTCCAAGCAGGTTCAGAGGTGTTCATAGGAAGAGCGATCGCCAACACCCAATTCTACATCCTTGATACCAATAATCAACTAGTACCAGTGGGTGTGGCAGGGGAATTGCACATTGGTGGCGATGGTTTGGCGCGTGGCTACCTCAATCGCCCAGAGTTGACAGTTGACAAGTTTATTCCAAATCCTTACAGCAATGAGCCTGGAGCACGCTTGTACAAAACGGGCGACATAGCTCGCTATTTACCCAACGGGGATATTAAGTTTCTCGGTCGCCTAGACCACCAAGTGAAAATTCGGGGCTTTCGCATTGAGTTGGGAGAAATCGAGGCGACACTGGAGCAGTATGAAAAAGTGCAGAAAGCAGTGGTTTTGGCTCAAGAAGACCGCCTTAAGGGCAAGCATTTAGTTGCTTACATTGTCTCAAATCAAGAGCATACACCTACAATTGAAGAACTGCATCGTTTTCTGAAAGAAAAGCTGCCCAAATACATGGTGCCCTCAGCTTTTGTCATGGTGGAGACATTGCCGCTGACATCCAACGGTAAGGTTGACCGTCGAGCGCTTCCTAAGCCTGACGCTGGGTATTTCCAACAGGAAGACGTCCACATAATGCCTCGAACTGAGATAGAACAAACCATTGCAACAGTCTGGCAAGAGGTACTTAATCTGGATAAGGTGGGAATTCATAACAACTTCTTTGACCTCGGCGGTCACTCGTTACTTGTGATTAGGGTCGTTAAGCAGCTGAATGAGTGTTTTCAATATGACTTATCAGTGCTTAATATTTTTATGTACCCGACTATTAGTACCCTAGCAGAGTATTTAAGTCAAACCAACAGTCAACAACTTAAAGATTCCTAGTTAAGCTGACAAGAACAATTAGTAAGTTAATAATTGCTCAATACAATGTAAGGAGTTAGAAAATGCAATTTAGCCTATTTTATTTTTCCGGTGATGGTTCAACAATTCAAGCAAACAAGTATAGTTTGTTAATAGAAAGTGCTAAGTTTGCGGATCAAAACGGCTTCTCTGCAGTCTGGACTCCTGAGCGGCATTTTCATTCGTTTGGAGGGCTTTATCCCAACCCATCCTTAACCAGTACAGCGTTGGCAATGGTAACTGAGCAAATTCAATTACGGGCAGGCAGTGTCGTGATACCTCTTCATAATCCACTGCGGGTCGTTGAAGAATGGTCTGTAGTTGATAATCTTTCAAATGGTAGAGTGGCTATTGCTTTTGCCTCTGGTTGGACAGTAGATGACTTTGTCTTATCTCAAGGAAGTTATGCTAATCGTAGAAAAACTATGTGGCGAAGTATACAGACAGCCCAGAAGCTTTGGGAAGGTGAACAAGTTGAATTCCAAGATGCGGCTGGAAAAACTTTCAAGGTAAGGACGTTTCCAAGACCAATACAGAGTAAGCTACCTACTTGGATTGTGTGTCAATCTTCAGAGACGTTTGTTGAAGCAGGCAAAATAGGTGCTAACGTACTAACCTCTTTGTTAGGTGGAACTTTAAAAGACGTAGCTCCTCAAATATCATTGTATCGTGAATCTTTAGCGAAACATGGTTACAACCCCCAAGCTAGAAAAGTAGCAATGATGTTGCATACCTTTGTGGGAGAAGACTTCTATACCGTCAAAGAACAAGTAAAAGAACCTTTTTGCAATTATCTCAAGACGCATATTGACCTACTGGAGAATCTAGTAAAAAACTATGGTATAAATATGAATTTGGAAAAATTTACGGAAGCAGATATAGATAGCCTTTTGCTGTTTGCCTACGAAGGCTGGCTTAAAGAGAGGACTTTGATTGGGTCAAAAACTACTTGTATGCAAATGATTGAGCGTCTAAAGCAGGTTGGCGTTGATGAAGTTGCTTGTTTGATTGATTTCGACTCAAATTGTGATTCAGTGATGAAGAGTTTACTTTACCTAAAAGATTTGAAGGATATCTGTAGCCTTGAGAAGGAAAAAATAGCACTACCCAAATGATGCATAAGTTCCTCCTCCATACAGTCATATTTGGCTATCAACTTAATGTATGGCAATCCTAAATGATTTACAAATTTATAGTAACTTTACACCAAAATTTTGATTGCAAGTTATATGTATAAACCTGCCAGAAAAATTCTCTGGGTGGTAAAAAAATGGTAGAACGGAATTTTGACTGTCTACCAAAATGAAAAATCCACTTCATTATATTCAACAATATCCGCACCGCGCAAAACAAATGTTGGGAATAACCAACGACCAGTTTCAAGACTTGTTGAGCCAAGCCGAGATGCATCATAAACGAATTCAAGCTGAGATAGAACATAAGAAGGTGCGTATAAATCATGAAGGAGGAGGGCGTAAACCAAAACTAGAAATAAAGGAAGAGGTATGTTTATGTTTATTTTATCTGAGACAAATGCCAACATTGGAGGTTTTAGGTTTACATTTTGGAATATCAAAAACTGAGGCTAATGATGGCAGCGACAATATCTGCAAGGAGAGGTGTTAAAGGCCCAATTGAAATACTCGCAGCAGCAGCATGGGAATAACCTCCCTATTTTGGACTTGCCTACTGACAGACCTCGACCAGCTGTTGCAACTTATCAAGGCGCATACCGCTCTGGTGACTTAGCTCGTTACTTGCCTAATGGAGACATTAAATACTTAAGACGTATTGATCATCAGGTTAAGGTTCGCGGTTTCCGCATTGAGCTAGGGGAAATTGAGAACGCTCTAACTAAACATCAAGCTGTGCAGGAGGCTGTGGTGGTAGATCGGGAAACTCAACATGGTGATAAGCAGTTAGTAAGTTATGTGGTGCCTAACAACGAGCAGACGCCGATGGTTCCATTTTGCCATTCCCTAGAGAGTGATAAGTTTTCACAGATAAGAAGTGTGCAACAATTGCTCATTGAACTTGAGCCATATATCCGTTACCCGCTAGCACAAATATTGGCAGATAAACAAAAATCTAAGTTATTTTTTGCTACGTTTAATTTCTTGTATTTCCATAACAGAAAAGAAATTTCAGTTAATAGGGGGTTGCGCTTGCTGAGATTTAGAGGTCATGATAAATTTTATTTTCCCTTAAATTTTCTTGTATTAGTGAGTTCAGGAAATGGACAAGTAAGTCTGAGGGTGGAATACGATCAACTATATTTCAATGGAAAGTCGATTCGCTCCATGACTAAGAACTATATAGACTTATTGGCTGGTGTTATCAAACTATGGGAAGAGTATAATAGTAAAAACCTAAGTGTTAAGGTTGAATGAGTTATTTAGAACTCTTGTATGGCTGTTAGGCTTCCGGCATTGCATAAATACAGAATGAATCAGATAAACGTAGGTATTTCCCATACTTCAAATAATAACGTTTCCGCACTACGCTTTACTAGTACCAGAGACAAAATCCCTTCACGAAAGTGATTTACTGCTGTCCACAACCAAATTTTGTTTTTTTACCGACAAAAGTCTCTAATTCATCGAGTTTTCCAAGTTCTGGAATCTCTTTAATTGATAGTGCATCTGGCATCATTTGTAGCGCCCAAAATACAATAGTAATCTAATGAGTGATATCTTTAAACGTATAGCTAATTTTTCACCAAAACTAAAGAATGTGCTTCTTGCGCGGCTACTTCGGAAGAAAGTAGACGAGTCTAACTCATTGCCCCTGTCTTTTGCCCAACAACGGTTATGGTTTCTTGACCAGTTGGAACCGGGCAGTCCGT
>NZ_CAWUDP010000224.1:0-4620 GCF_963920835.1 Scytonema sp. PCC 10023 | reverse complement strand
CTCTAGACCCAGATTACCGTAATTTGTGGTTCAATTACCTGAAAATTGCTGTAACGTTTGGATTTATCTAGTATGGCATTATCTTAGCCGTTTAAAAAGAAGCTCCCGACAAGTTTTCTCTCATTTATTTACTCTCAAACAGATGCTTGAGTTTCTACGTCAAGCAGTAGACCGCAACTATGGGGTAGCCTGTCAAGTTTGTTTACCGTCCAGCTGATTTTGGTTCATAAGAAGGAGTTTATAAATAACCTAAACTTATCTTTGATTCAAGGCATTCAGCTTTTACACATTTCTTCAAAAACGGTATCACACGCTACTATTTTTTAGCGCTCGCAGAACTTTTAGGTATACTGAACTTAGTATGACCTTAAGTTTTTCTACGAATTGCTCTAGTTCTAAAATTCTCTTGTTTAGTGTCTCTATGACGATTGCCTGCTCGATAATGATGTCCACCAGTTGTTCGGTAGCGATCTGTTCAAGGGTTTCACGGTCTAACTTTAGCGGCAGATTTTTTTCCATAATTGTGATAATCTGCCTACGATGTCACACTTGTCAATACCCCTGACCTGAATCCTTACAGTCAAAATTTAAGAAATTGGCTTCGATTATTGTTTTCCGAGAGTGACAAAACAGGGTTAGACTGCAGATGTAAATGGTACCGAAGGAACAAGTGCATCCTGACAATAAACTTCCACCATTGGAGTTCGATAACCGTTAGGAGTCCAGAGAATGGGAAAAAAGCTTTCATCCATCTTAAGGCTACCAATCATTCTATAGCGCTCAAAAATATATCCATATCCAACTCCAGGCGGTTGAAACTGAGCATGCATTGGGAAGCTGCTGACTGCAAAGCTACGGCTTGTTTGTTCTTGAGTTGTGTTTTTCCCTAAACCACGCCATAAATCTCCGTGTAGAAATACACATCCTCCCCTTGGAATTGTGAGTTGGATAATCTCCGGATGCTTCACACCTGCTTGATTCGCAGCTGTCCGCAAAGGTTGGCGATAATCCTCCACAGGTGCATGCAGAAATCTTACCTGGTCAGAACATACCCATTGATGAGATTGACTTGCCAACTCTAAAGTTCCTGGTTCTGGAATCAAGTCTGTCAGCGCAATCCAGCAAGTTATAACCGAAGATGGATTAATACAAGACACATAAGCGCGATTACGATGAAACGCGACTTCTGAGGAGCCAGGTGGTTTAACCCAGCAGTTATCTAGGGCAAAGCGAGCACCAACCCAACCTCCCAAGGTTGCATTTAACCGAGCAATCTCTGCTGAAAGTGAAAAGCTGGCAATCGTGCGATCGCATCTCCACACATTGGTTATTTGTTGAACTGCATTAGGTTGACTTGTTCCTGTTCGTCCATGAGACTCATCTGGAAAAATACCTGTTTCATACTGACCTCCAACAATGAGATCTAGCCTAGTATTGATTTGATCCACTAGCTCCAAATCCAAGAACTTCTCGAGAATCAAAAACCCTTGCTCACGGAACTGATGAACTTGTTCATCACTTAATTGGACTGGTTGATGTACCATTAGCTTAACCTCCTACAAAAGTAGCAGTTTTTGCTAGTGCATCATCACAATAATCAGCTAGGAAAGAGCTACGGTAGCCATCTTGCCGCCAGACAATCGGGAAAAAGCTCTCATCGATTGAGTCATCTCCGTAACGCTTATAGCGTCCGGCGTGAAAACTGTTTGGGATATAACTTTCTTCCCCAGCTGATATAAATCGAGATTCTGCAGGAATGTGAGCAAATGCAAGAGAACGCCTAATGGTGTTGGGCATAACGTTTCTACCTGATCCATGCCAAACACGACAATGATGAAATGTACAACTTCCGGGCTTTAGTTCTATTTGCGACACTTCTGGATGCTCAACACCTGCTTGCTTAGCAGCTTTTTCCATTTGCCAAAGATAGCCTTCACTTTCAATTGTGCTTGCACCTGGAATGGCAGTTGGTACAGTATCTATAGGTACCCATCGATGAGAACCTTTAACATATTCAATTGTGCTTGCACCTGGAATGGCATCACTGAGGGCAATCCAGCAACCCACAAATTCAAGGGGTTGATGATAGAAGGGATACAAGGGGTATATTAGATCCTGATGTAAGACTGTTTCACAAGCTCCGTAAGGTTTTAGAAAAATGCTATCTCCTAAAAAACGTGCTCCATTCCAGCCTCCAAGTATGCTCGTCATCTGACCGAGCTTTTCGGAAAGAACAACCGATGCAAAAGTCAGATCGCTTCTCCAAACTCCTACCACTTGCCTAGTAGAATTAGGAATTCCTGAATTGGGGTTCCAAGTCAAATCATCAGGGTAAATTCCAGTCTCAAACTCACCTGAAAATAGAGGTTCAAACCGCTTAACTAGACGATTAACTAATTCTTCGTCAAGCAGGTTTTCCACAACTAAAAACCCATCTTCAGAAAACTGAGTAATTTGCTCATCAGTAAGCAAAGGCAATTTATTAGTCATAAAACTTCATCCTATAAAGGCCATTTTTGTGTCATTTTACAGAGTACGACCATTCGTGAAAAGTTAAGACAACGTTACTTTTGTTAATTAGGAATCATGACGGAAAGTTGGTAATAAATAAGGCATCAACATAAGCTTTATACTGACTTTTGGGCACAAAGATGAATCATAAGTACAAAGATGACGCAATTGCGCTTAATCACTAATCTAACATTTAACAAGCTATTTTGATGTTGATAACTATCTAATTGTTATCAAAAAAGCGTCTAAGTCCATACAAAGAAAGCTTTATACACATATATCCACAGTTTCATCGTTTGGTCACTTTTTATCAAGTTTTAACACTTAGTAGACCGAAAAGTTTTGCGCTCGCTAAAAAATAGTAGTGTACGATACCGTTTTCGGAGGAATGGAAAAAAGCTGAACGATTGAGGATAATGATAAGATTGGCTTATTGATAAACTTTAAAAATCAACCAAAATCAGCCAGATGGTAAACAAACTTCGCAGGCTACTCCATAGTTGCGGTCTAGTGCTTGACGTAAAAACTCAAGCTAGGACTTAGACAAAAAACACAGCTAAAATAGCTTCAAACGTATATAACAAAAGACTTTAACATCGTTTTACTTGGTTTGTTGACATATCTGGGTTTTAGCCATTTTTGGTCATTCGGTGTATTTTCCTTACCCTGGAAAGGTTTGGGGCTTGTTTTGACCTGAAAACTGTTTAAGTCCCGCTAAGCTGACACGCATCTAAATTTGATAATTTAGCGCCTGAACCTGTTTGCTGCCTTACATTTCCATGTAAAGGTAGATGACGAACAGCTTAAATCTCAACCTTCTCGACCCAACTTTGATAAAATTCTCTGAGCTTCAAGACGGGTCGGTCGTGCTTGACATAAGCGCCTCCCCTGTCATCGTTTAGAGTATTCCAAATGGGTACATCATCTTCAAAAATATGTTTGTTTTGCCAACTAAAAACTGCACGGGAAAGTATATCCAACCATAAAGAGCCAGTTTTCTTTATCATGAACAAAAAATGTCCAGTTGTATTGTTTTCACCTACTGGAGTGATTCCCTGTAGCATCGAAAACGTCTCCTTGTCATTGGTAAAATATGAGCCTAAATGTCCACTAGGCCAAGTGTCTACTCGCCCCATCAAGGTTTCAACACTCAGCCCTAAAACCTTCGCTAATGAACCTATTGGACCACTATACCTCTTAAGCTTGTTTTCTATTAAAATCCTATACCAAGCTTCGTTTTTAGTACGTAGTTCGCTTGGCTCACCTACACCTAGAGGAAGCTCATCAAGCAGAGTGACTTCAGTGGAGGTCAGGGGCACCTTATGTACTGTGACTGCATGACGATAATCATACGCATTTTCCAGCACCCGTAGTACCGTGGTTTTGGTGTTGAATGTCAAGTAAAGTGACATATAATGCTGCTTGTCTTCAGCAGGTGGAAACTCAGGGATGGGGAACAGAGGAATCTGGGTACCATACCAGACCCAAACGTAACCATATCTTTCTTGTGTGACATAAATCGCCTGACGAGCAGTTGGGGGAATATGGTCTATCTCAGGGATGGAAACACATTGTCCAGAATCATCATACCGCCAGTGATGAAACGGACATTGAAGACAACCCTCTTTTATCTCCCCAAGCGCCAGACTAGCGCCCATGTGAGAACAGAAACGCTCCATGATCACCGGGTTACCCTTTTCATCTCGCCAAGCGACCAAGGACTGAGCGAATAACTCAATGGCTTTTGGCTTTTTCCCCAATTCTTTAGAGAGCATAGCGATGTACCAACTGGCGGTCAGATTCAGCGGATTTTTCTCGATTCCTGTTTCCGATCGGGTTAGCTTTCTCTCTGAGGCTTTCTTAAATTCGCTTACCATAATACAAAAGGAACTACAAAGGACACAATGCTAAAACTTATACCAATTCAAAAAATGATTGCAACAGATATAACCTATATGTGAGTCATCATGTGTAGCATTTTTTTTCAAAGCGGTATTAGACTAGACTAAGTAAAATACGGGTTTATGTTTCTCCAAAATACCATACATCTGGAATTTAGACTAGTTCGCGGTGCGAAACTGCAAACCTTTACGGCGATTGATGTGTACG